>JALRGB010000298.1 GCA_023253575.1 Verrucomicrobiales bacterium | reverse complement strand
TTTTACGACTGTGCAGGTGGCGGCGGGTGTGGCGGCGGATGGAGCGGATCCTGATGACGATGGGCTGGCGAATTTGACGGACTATGCGGTGGGTAGTGATCCGTTGACGTTTTCGCCGTCGCTGGGGGGCGGTCGGGATGCGACTGGAGTCTGGGTGACTTTTGACCGGCCGAAAGATTTACCGGATGTGGAGTACGTGGCCGAGACGTCTGCTGATTTGGCAAACTGGACGGCCGTTCCGCTGACGGTGACTACGGACGGGCCGGTGCAGAAAGTGCGAGCCTTTGCCGCCGCGGGGCCCACCAACCGGAGGTTTATCCAAGTCCGGTTTGTCCGGAAGCCGGCTCCGGTCGGGCCGTAGCCCCCACGTCTGGCTCCATTCGGCGTCGGCTGGTTGGTGATGGGAGACGCGGGGTCTTTGGCCGTGAACGGTGGTGGACAACCGGCTACCTGCCCCGAGGCGAATTGACCTTCTTGACTGCAGCCTTTTGCCATCAGTATAAAACTTCCAGAGACTGTCGTTGGTGGATCTCTGATTGCAAATTGAGGAGGTGGTCGCACTCTGCGAATCCGTTATTTCTTCATGCCTGCTCCGCTGCCATTGACTGAAGTTGCCTCTACGCTTTTGCGTGATGTGGGGGCTTTGTTGGCGCGTGTGCTGGTGGCTTGGTTGTTATTAGTCTTCCATGTGTGGGACGAAGTTCGGGCTGGGTTTAGCCATTTTTTCGGTCCCAAAGCGCCTTGGCCGCTGAGTGAGGCGATAACGGCCGCGGGGCTGCCCATGGGGCTGGCATTGGCGACGCTATTGATTTTTGCTTTGAGCGGGGTGGTGGCGGCTTTTGTGTTGGGGTTATTGACTCGGGTGGCGGCTTTTGTGTTGCTGGTGGTGATGCTGAGTGTGGCGGCGGTGGCCTCGGTGGACGTGTTGCAGGAAACGGCTGGGGCGTATATGGCGGTGGCGTGTACGTTGTTACTGGGTGGTCCGGGGCACATCTCATTGGATGCCCTGATTATTCACCGGCGGTCCCAGAGGAGGAAATCGCCGCCGAAGTACCGGTAGGCGAGGGGGCTGGCGGGATGAGATGACGGCTCCACCAATGCTGGCTGAGGGCGGAGTGGAGTGAATCGAGTTTTTCTTGGGGTGATTTCCCGCGGTCGCTGGCGAGGTCGCGGCCGAGACCGAGCGTACGAGCGGCGGTGATGCGGCGGGATGCGAGCATGTGTTGGCGCAGCCGGGCCAGTTCGCGATGCGCGGCGGCTTGGGCTCGGGCCTCGTCGCGCTGGTGTCGCAGGGAGTCGATTTTTTCCGTGACGGCTCCGGCCTCCGGGCTGAGCGGGCTGGATCGGTGGCTGAGGTTAACGGCGGAGGCGTTTGGGTAGCGCGTTAATTCTGGCCAGTGGGTCTCATCGAGCGACGAGGTCAGGGCGGCCAATGATTCGGGCGACTGGCGGGCGGCGCACTGGGCGAGCAAGAGCTGGAGCAGGCCGGCGTGCAAGGACGAGACGTTGTGCCATGACGAGCGCAGCAACCGATAGAATTTTTCGCGGAGCGCGGGCTGGCTGGCGAGCTGGGGGGCCAGGTCGTGGTGGAGGTCGAGCCACAATCTGAGTTGTTCCCGCATGACCGGAGCGGGCTGGGTATTCATGGTATTGCCGTCATGAATGCGGTAGTCGAGCAATGGCTCGGGCACGACGCGCAGACTGTCCTCGAGGGCGGCCTGGATGAGGAGGTGGTAATCGTAGCTGAAGCGGTACGGTTTCGCTGGGTGAGTGGCAAAGAACTCACGGCGTGCGATGAAGTTGCTGTTGCTGACGGCAAAATTCGCCTGACCGAGCCAGCTCAAGAGGTCGGTATCGGCTCCCTGCCACCGGCTCCAGACGGCCTCGACCCAGCGGCGGCGGGGGTGGTTTTCCGGCAGTGGTTGGTCTTGGCTGTCGATCAGGCGCACCCCGGTGACGAGCAAGCGGGCGTCTGGATCCTGTTCGAAGACGGGCAGAGTTTTTTCGAAGCGATCTGGGTGCAGAGTGTCATCGGAGTCGAGGGTGGCGATCAGGTCGCAGTCGGTGGAGGCGAGGGCGAGCAGGTTCCGGAAGGTGGTGGCGACCCCGAGGTTTTCTTGAGGGATGACCTCGATACCGCGGGGGGCGAACGAGCGGGCGATGGCGAGCGATTTGTCGGTTGAGCCGTCGTCGATGACGATGATGCGGTG
>JALRGB010000281.1 GCA_023253575.1 Verrucomicrobiales bacterium | reverse complement strand
CCCGAGCCGTTAGTGAGGTGCCAGCGTTCGGCGGTGTTGACCATCGGATCGCCGTCTGGGCGGAAGGCGGAATAGAATTAGCCATTGATGACCCAGGCCCCATTGGAGCGGCCGAGTTTAAAGTCGCGGGTGGCGACGATTTCCGACTCTGGAATTTCGTGGTGAGGCCGGAGTGGAGTATTGGCATTGATGGTGATGTCGTTGCGAACCGCCCCACCGATGACATTGAATTTAATGAGCCTGATTGGGTTTCTGGTGTTGATTCCCTTGGGCTTGCGGCCGTCGGTTTGTTCCATGATGTTCTCGAGGTAGATTTCGGAACCGGCAGCGGCTTTGCTGAAGTCGATGATGACGTCGGCGCGTTTACCTGGGACCAGAGTGATACGGGTGACGGTGACTCCTTTGGGCAGCAACCAGCTGTCATTGCCGATTTGCAGCATGGAGGCGTTATTGCTCAAGCGCAGTTCGTAGATGCGGGCCAGCGAAGCACAGAGGAAGCGGAAGCGGTATTTGCGGCGCTCAACGTTCATGAATGGCTGAACTACACCGTTGGCGCAGTACAAGTTGCCAAGTCGGCCGTCGTGATCGAGCGGGTCCCAGGAAATGGTGCCGTCGAGATTGAGCAGCTGGTCGGTGAGGGCAACAGGCACATCGTATGGAGCTTGCTCACCATCTGGACCGTCGATTTGCGGCAGGATGTTTTTGGCGATCAAATCTTCTTCAAAAGGATCGGTGAAGATCGAGAAACCGGCGAGACCGTGAGCGACGTTGTGGGCGGTCACGTCATTGCCGTGATCATGGTACCACAGGGTGGAAGGCGACTCGGACCAGTCTTCGGATCCATCCGCATTGCGGGGGACGCAGTTGGGGTAGTAATAATCGCGGGTTTCGCCGTGCAGAGTATAGAAGCAAGGGTGGCCATCGGAGTGTGCTGGGCTGTGGGCCCCGTGGTGGTGCAGGGACGCCTCGACATCGAGAGGGTTGTGGACCCGGATGACCATCGGTTCACCCAGGCGGGCGCGGATCGTTGGGCCGGGGAAGATACCGTCGTAGGCGAAACTGGGCGTATCGAGGCCGGGAATGTATTGGTGGACGCACTCCCTATAGGTCATTTCATAGCAGCGAAGAGGCATGCGGTCCCAATCGGGGTGGTGCGATGGGTGGGCGGGATCGAATTCTGGGGCGATGCCGTGGAAGACCTCCAAGGAGCCAAGGCTGGCTTCGGGTGAACCCGGGGCGCAGCCGAGGACGGCGTCGCGCAAACGGGGTGGCACTGGCAGCTTTTGCACGAACGGGGTGAAGGCCGGCGTAGGCAGTTTGGTGACGTCACCAGCTTCGGATTTCGAGCTTCCGAGTTTGAGGTTCAGAGCCCCAGCGGCGAGCGCGGTGCCGACAGTGCTTTTCTTGAGGAAGCGGCGGCGGCTGGCATCAGCGGGTTTGGATTTCGTGGACATGGTGTGCGTGTGGTTCGGGTGCGTGTGTGTGTTGATGTGAGGTCCGCTTTCTCAAATGTGAGGGCCGAGAAGCGAAAAAGATGAGACGATAGATATGGTAACCATTCTGTTACTAAATTATCGCCATTGGGACTTGAATATGCAAAAGCCTTGATTCTGCAACAATTTTTCGCTATTTTTTAACACCTCGCTTTTTTTATACTCTTTATAGTGAAAATTTTAGAAAATACGTCGCAAAATCAATAATCTGTACTCTGTAACTAAACGTTTACTTTTCTCGCTCGGATGCGGCTTATTTTTTGCTGACGCACTTTTTTTTTGGTGAAGGAGTAAAAAAGGCTAGCTGTGGGGGGCATGGGGCCGTCGAGCAGGTTGGTTTGGCGGGTGATGAGGAGGGCGGGATGGCTGCTTTCCTGAGGGTGGCGTCGGTGGGGGCGGACGGTTTGGGTGGGTATTTGGGCGATTTTTTGCGAGATTTGGCGGGCTGGCGGCGTGTTTTCTTCTAGAGTGGGGGCGTGTCTTTTCTGAATATTGCGCTGTTGAGTGGACTGGGGGCCATTGCGATACCGATCATCATTCATCTGTTGAACCGGCGGACGGCCCGGAGGGTTGAATGGGGGGCGATGCGTTTTCTGTTGGATTCGTTGCGATCGCGGAAGAAGCGGATTCAGCTGGAAGAGGCGTTATTGATGGCGGCGCGGTGTTTGTTAGTGGCGCTGGTGGTGTTGTGTGTGGCGCGGCCGCTGGCGGAGGCTGGATCATCTGTGTCGTGGGCGGTGGTGATGCCGGTTTTCTTGCTTGGGGTGGGACTGGCGGCGGTGACCACGGTGATGTGGCCGGAGAAACGGTGGCGAGGTAAGTTGCTGACGGTCACTGTTTTATTATTAGCATTGGGTGTGTTGGCGGCGGGTGTGGGGCGTTGGTGGCCGTGGAATGGATCGGGTTCAGCGGGTGGTCGTGATGTGGCCGTGGTGGTGGAGGGCTCGATGTCGATGACGCTGGCGCCGGGCGGTGGTGGCACGAATTT
>JALRGB010000243.1 GCA_023253575.1 Verrucomicrobiales bacterium | reverse complement strand
GAGGCGAGCGTCAAGTCTGTGGCGCAGAGGACGCGCAGCGGGGCCCGTCCCTGTAGCCAAGAAGTCAGCACATCGGGCCGGCGAGCGATCAGGGTGGGAATTGGTCCATGTTCAGCGACCCTAGCCCCCACGCTTCCGCTGATCCAGTTCATGATGCCGGCTGTCGGCGGAGAGGACCCCACGACGACCATTTCCGCTCCCGCGACCTTAGTGGCGGCGGTCACCTCGCGCAGTGGACTGCCGACGCGGTAATTGGTGATGACTTCGACTCCGGTGGTCCGGAGGCGCCGCGCCTCCGTTTCCAGATCTTCCTCGTCGGCTGGGCCGCCGAGGGTAAGCGCACCGGCCAGACTGGTGGCGTTGGTCCACTGCGACATGCTGTGCAGTAGCAACAACGGCAGCCCACGCTTTTTGGCAATGAGCGCGGCCACATCAGCTGCTTCCAATGCGGCTGGCGAGAAATCAGTGGGACAGAGAATGTACATACAGTCGGGAGTGAGTTGTTTTTGCCTTATTGGATTGACCACCAGATAATAATTCATGATCGCGCTCGCCCTTATTCTAGTCCTTGCTCCGGCGGAACCGTCCGGCGGTCTGCCGGTTCTGGAATTTCTGTCATGATGGCTTCCGAAAGGAGTAATATGCTCGCCACCGAGACGGCGTTTTCGAGGGCAATGCGCACGACTTTGGTTGGATCAATGATGCCTGCTGCAATCAGATCGACATGAATACCGCGCGCAGCATCAAATCCCATATTACCAGCACTGGTGCGCATAGCGCTGACCACCACGCCCGCTTCGGCCGCCGAATTCTCCGCAATCTGACGGGCCGGCGCCTCCATGGCATGCTTTAAAATAAGTAGACCTGTCCGCTCATCCCCTTCCGCCATCCGCGCTTCGTTTTCCACCGCATCAAGAGCGCGTAACAACGTTAGGCCGCCGCCAGCCACAATGCCCTCGGCAATCGCCGCCTTGGTCGAGCTGATAGCATCTTCAAAAGCATCTTTGCGTGCTTTCATTTCCGATTCCGATGGAGCCCCCACCCTGATCACCGCCACGCCACCCGCCAGTCGCGCCAGCCGTTCTTCCAGTTTCTCGCGATCGTAATCGGATTTTGTCTCCTTGATTTGATGTCGTAGTTCGCTGCACCGCGCCTCAATGGCCGCCTTCTCCCCTTCCCCGCCAATGATGGTAGTTGTATCCCGGGTCACCACCACACGCCGAGCCCGCCCCAAATCACCAAGAGCGACCTTCTCAAGCTTGATACCAAGTTCTTCAGCAATGACTCGCCCGCCGCTGACCACCGCCACATCCTGCATCAATGACGTACGACGGTCCCCGAACCCCGGCCCCTTGACCGCGACACAATTCAGCACACCTCTTAACTTATTGACCACCAAAGTTGCCAGCGCCTCACCTTCGACGTCCTCGGCCACCACCAGAAGCGAATGCCCACCTTTGGCGATCTCTTCGAGCAATCCCAGCAAATCCTGCAAGTGCGTTATTTTGCGTTCGGTCAGCAAAATAACCGGATGGTCAAGGACGGCTTCCATCTTCTCCGCATGAGTGACAAAATAGGGAGAAATAAAACCGCGGTCGAATTGCATGCCTTCGACCACCTCAAGCGCGGTCTCGGTAGTTTTGGCTTCTTCCACCGTAATCGCACCTTCAGACCCGACTTTTTCCATGGCCTCAGCCACCATCTCGCCGATGGCCGGATCATTGTGCGCCGAAATGGTCGCCACCTGCGCTTTTTCCTTCCGGCTCTCTACAGGCCGGGAAAGCGCGCGGACAGCATCGATGGCCACCTTAACCCCCCGATCCAATCCGCGTTTGAGATCGACCGCTGACGCCCCGGCGGTCACATTGCGCACGCCGTCGGCCAGAATCGCATGGGCTAGCACAGTGGCGGTGCTCGTTCCGTCGCCGACCGCTTCACCGGTGCGTTCCGCCGCCTGGCGGATCATCTGGGCGCCGAGGTTTTCTTCCGGGTCCGGCAGGTCAAATTCTCGTGCAATGGTCACGCCATCATTGCACACCAGAGGGCGCCCCCATTTGCGTTCGATCAAGACTGACTTTGATTTGGGACCGAGGGTGACTCGGATGGCATCGGCAAGCGCCGTGGAACCGCGCAGGATTTTTTCCCGGGCCTCTCCCCGAAAGAGCACTTTTTTGTGGGGCATGGAATGGGTGGAAGGAATGGCTGGGAAAGCGATTGCGAGACGAGCGGTTCTTGAAGCGTGTCCGGGCTCAGCGCTGGACTCGCCCGTTCGTGAATGGGCGTGACAGGAGGGAGAGGAAAGCGCCCCGGCGGCGGCGCCGGGCCCATGACCGCAATCTGACTGAACGAGGGAGGAAAGGGAGGGATCCGGTCAGAGGGCCATGAACCCGGCGCAAATTTTGCCGGGCAGGAGTGGATTATTGCACCTTAATGGCGATGGCCTTGGGCTTCGCCTTTTCGTCCTTGGGCAGATGCACTTCGAGCACGCCATCCCGGAAATCAGCGCAGGCTTTTTCGGCGCTCACTCCCTCAGGCAGGGTGAAGCTTCGCATAAACGAACCATAGGATCGCTCAATACGGTGATACTTTCGCCCTTTTTCTTCTTTTTCTAGTTTGCGTTCGCCGGTGATAGTTAACTCGCCGTTTTCCACGGTGACATTGACATCTTCTTTTTTGAGGTCTGGAAGTTCCGCCCTCACGAGATATTCTTTGTCATCTTCCGAGATATCCACCAATGGGGCCCATTGGGTGACAGTCATTGCTTCTTTTTCGCCGTTGCCCAGAAGGCCGCGTGAAAAGGGAGCGTTGAAAAAACGCTCGAGACGATTCTCCATATTTGTCAGTTCCCGGATAGGATCCCACATGGAGGTTTGTGAACGCAGGGGAGCGAGTTGAGAGAGTAATTTCATAGGACCTCAGAATATTTGAAGGCCCGCCTCCATCAACGGGAGGAAATGGCTTTCCCCGCTCAGCCACTCCCTGAGACCCAATCCAAAGATGACTGAGACCCGAACCGCCGTCCGTTCGGGGGCGGTCCTATTCCTTTCGGTTCCATATAGCTCATCATCCCACCCGAATCTAACGTCCCGTCACCTGCCATCCCGCTCGCGCGCGATCTCAGCGGGAGACCGCGGTCTCCAGCTGATCTGGAGCCACCCCGGCCTGCAGACGCCGCAGGCGCGCCTCGTAACGAACGTCGTCCCGCAACGCCTGATCGCGACGAAGCGGACGAACGACCATGATACCGGCATGCTGGCGAAAACGCTCGAGATACACCGCTAGTTGACTGTCTAGCACCACCACTCCGTGGGTTTTTGAAGCATGGAGGAATCTCATGACACCATCGGATCCTCGAGCGGCGAGGCCGACATGCGAACAAACAACACCCTGCTCACGCGTGACAATACCGATAATATCGCTGGTCTGCAGCAGCGGCTCCACGGCGCGCACCGAGGCCTTGGGAATAAAATACACAGGCAGGCGGGTCACCCGCCGCTCGCTCTGGCGCATAGGACCGACCAGCTCCGGAGTATGGCGCAGGTATCGATAGCCTTGCCACGCCGCGGACATTTCGTCACTGCGCCGTCCTTTCAGGCGCACGGCTCCGGGCAGCCGCCGGGTGATGTCGATCACATTTTGCCGGGCTGTATTGTCGAAGAACCAATCGTCAAGATAGTGGAGTCGATCAAGATACGCGCCGTGGCAGCGCCCCCCGCGGTAGCGTGTCCATTCAATTTCGGCGAGCAGATCCGTCCATTGGTACGACCGCTTGGGCACTTCAATCATGCGGGCTAAACCGAGTACGGTCTCGAAAAACGTCCAGCAATCGAGACCGCTGAAATTCACTGAAGGGGATTCGATCACATCGTCGATTTCCAGCGTATGTCCGGCGTAGGGCACGCCTTCCAGTTCGCGGGCCAGCTGTCGCATGCGGATGTCCATGGGCTGTTGTCCCCAGCGGCCAGCGACCGCTTGGCGCGTGATGGCTTCGAATGTGGCGGCTCCTGTAAAACAAATGTTTTTCGGCAGGGTGACGCCTGCACGGGCCTCGGGTGGACGGCATGCGGCCACCCCGGTGGCCGCAGTGGCGCAAAAAACAAACTGGCGGCGCGTCATAGGGTGGCGAATGCTACGGGCGTATGATTCTCCACCCCCACCCCGCCTGCCAGTGAAAATCTGGTCCCATCCTGAGATTGCCCGCCTCCGGACCAGTCGCGGTCCGGCGTGGGGTGCCTTCGTCGGCCGTCTGGTGCTAGCCGCGGTCTTTCTGTATGCTGGGGCGCTCAAAATCTTGAATCCTCAGGAATTCCTGCTCGATGTGCGTTCATTTCAGTTGCTAGGCGACCCATGGGCCGCGTTTCTGTCGCTCGGCTTGCCATGGCTCGAAGTCTTTTGCGCGCTGGCCTTGATTCTGGGCGGGTGGTGGCGTGGTGCCTGCGGCCTCATTGCTGGGATGTTGATCGTTTTTGGACTGGCCTTTGTGCAGGCTTGGATGCGCGATCTGGATGTGACCTGCGGATGTTTTGGAAAGTCCGAGAACAAGACGAATTTCGCGCAATCGTTGACGATTGACGCCACGCTACTGGGTCTGACCGCCCTTGTCTGGTGGGGGCGCTCTCGCCTTGAAAGTATTCAAAAAAACACATGAATCTGATCGTTTAGCCCGTGCCCGCACCCGCCTCATCGGGTCAGCCCCTGATTGCAGCCGATAGCGAATGCATCCATAATAGACGTCCATGAAAACCAGATCCCTGCTTACCACACTGCTGCTCACCACCCTAGCCGGCCTGACGCTGCCGCTGAACGCCCAGGACAAGGAGAAAGCCGCGGCGCCGGCCAAGGCGTCATTGACTGAGCCCGCTACCTTAAAAGAAAAGTCTCCAGAGTCGTTTCGCGTCAAGATGGACACCACCAAAGGAGCATTCACGATCGAAGTAACGCGCGCCTGGGCTCCAAATGGGGCTGATCGTTTTTATAACCTCGTGCAGGGTGGGTATTTCACAGAGATCGCCTTTTTCCGCGCCATCAGTGGTTTCATGTGCCAGTTCGGCATTCACGGAGACCCCACCATTTCAGCCGCTTGGCGCGATGCTAAAATCCCCGACGACAAAACCGGCGCCGCTAGCAATACCGAAGGCATGGTCACCTTCGCCATGGCCGGCCCCAACACCCGCACTACCCAGCTCTTCATTAATTTGGGCGATAATGCCCGGCTCGATTCCATGGGGTTCCCGCCATTTGGCAAAGTCGTCGAAGGCATGGATGTGGTGAAAAAACTCAATACTGAATACGGCGAAGGCGCGCCCGGCGGTCGTGGCCCGAATCAAGGGAAAGTGCAAATGATGGGCAATGCCTATCTGAAAAAAGATTTCCCCAACCTCGATTATATCAA
>JALRGB010000235.1 GCA_023253575.1 Verrucomicrobiales bacterium | reverse complement strand
CGCTGGTGCGGGACCGTGAGATTCGGCGTTGGCAGGATCAACTCGTGGAATGCGCGCTGGGATCGACGCTTGGTCGTGTGCCTGCGATGTTTCGGCTGCGTTTGTCCGATCGAGGTGGGCAGGTGGAGTGGTGCCGGTCTGGCGCTACTCAATTCGAGTCCTTAAAGGTGATGATTCTGCGTCGGCTGTTGGTATCGATGACGGAGCCGGGCGGGTCGGTGGAATATGGAATGGATGAGTTGGGCTGGGCGTTTGTTTCAGCGTTACGGACGAAGGACGGCGCGCAGGTATTTTTCAAAGTCGACCGGGAGTCGCAGGTGGATGAATTGCGACGGTTGTTAAATGTGTTAGTTCGGTCGCCAATTTTTGAGGGAATGGTGGTTTCGCCGGCCGGGGTGCCATTGACGCGGGAGCGCGAGCCTTTGAGCTGGCATTTGGAGGGACCGGTGGTGAGTGAAGTGGACCGCCAGTTGTTGGCTGAAGGGCGGATTGGCCCGCAGGACGCGGGCGAGTATGTGGCGGAGCTCAGGATGGCTGATGGCTCGCCGGCGCCCCAGCCGCTGAGCGTTTTACCAGGTCAGCCGTTTTTGCATGTGACCACCGAGCGGATTTACGAGGTGGGCGGCAGCTTGTCCGGGTCGGCTTTCGGGCGCACGACCCTCCGCATTCCGGTGGAAGCCTTGGAATCAGATACTGGTTTGGTGGCCATGGACAAAATGGGGGTGGCGCTGCCCGAGAGCTTGAGCCGACGGGTGGTAGTGCGGCCCGTGAAAGTTAAAGTCAGTTGCCGGGTGCACCGCCCCTATGAGCAGGCAGTGGAATTTTTCCAAGTGCGGGCGATCGGTTCATCCGATGGATACAGGGCTGACGAGTGGTGGAGCCTCGGGAGCTGGCGGAGCTCCGAATTAACGAGCTCAAAGAAAAAAGAACGGTCACTGGTCAAGCTCGACACTTCTGCACAGCAGCTGGTTGGTGACTGGTTGTCACGAATCGAGCTCAACCCATCGCCGGACGAGCCCCCGATGAGCGGGTGGCACGAGCGACGTTTGCAAGGTGCGTTTTTGCGCGATTTTCCAGGGTTTTTCCACGACTGGCTGGCGAGTCGGCCGGATGGAGTGGAGGTTGAGCTGGATCCCGAGCTGGCTTCGATTCGGGACGGTAAAGTATCGGGCACGGTGCGGTTGGAGGCTGAGGAAGCTGGCGTTGACTGGTTTGACCTGCGGGTGGCTTTGGATTTTTCTGATGTGGAGCTTAATCAGGAAGAGATTGATCTTTTGTTGAAGGCGCAGGGGCGCTGGGTGCGGCTGCCGGGCAAGGGGTGGCGGCGGCTGGATTTTGCGATTTCGGATGAAGAGCGCGGGCAGCTAGCGGATTTGGGGCTTGCGGTGGGTGATATGGAGAGCGGGGAGAAACAGCGCTTTCACGTGTTGCAATTGGCTGGGGCGGCGGCGACGAGGATGCTTGATGGCGGGCGGGTGGAGCAGGTACAGAGACGGGCGGCTGAGTTGCGGGTGCGGGTCAGTCCGGACGTGCCGGCGGCCATCACGGCTTCTTTGCGGCCATACCAGCGGGAGGGGTATCATTTTTTGGCCTATCTGGCCGCCAATCGTTTTGGCGGGATTTTGGCTGATGACATGGGGTTGGGGAAAACGATTCAGACGCTTTCGTGGTTGGCTTGGTTGCGGGAGACCGGGCAGCTCAAGGGGCCTGTGCTGGTGGTGTGTCCGAAGTCGGTGCAGGACAACTGGCGGGCTGAAGTGGGGAGGTTTTATGCTAGCTTGCGGGTGCGGATGTGGTCTCGTGACGAGGCCGGCCAGTTGGATGACCCGGTGCCAGTGGAAACCGGGCGCAAGTCGCGCAAGAAGGTGGCTGCGGCGGCTCCATTGTCCTATGACATATTAATTATTAACTATACTCAATTGCGGTTGCATGAAGAGGCATTGGTGTCTCGCCCGTGGTCGGTGGTGATTTTGGATGAGGCGCAATTCATCAAGAATCCGTCGTCGCACACGACCAAGGTGGCGTGCGCGTTGACGGCTGATTTCCGGCTGGCGTTGAGCGGCACGCCGATTGAGAACCGGCTGTTGGACTTGTGGTCGATCATGAATTTTGCGATGCCTGGGGTTTTGGGCAGCCGGGCAGCTTTTGGGAGGAGTTTTAATGGCAAGGACGATCCGTTGGCGCGGCGCCGACTGTCGGCGCGGGTGCGTCCCTTTGTTTTGCGTCGAACCAAGAAGGAAGTGGCCTCTGATTTGCCGGACCGTATTGAGGAGGAAATTGTCTGTGAAATGGAAGGATCGCAGGCGTCGCTGTATCGCGCGGAGGTGAAGCGGGCGCGAGCGATGTTGTTGAAGGTGCGGACGTCGGTGCAGCTTGATAAATTGCGGTTTCATATCCTGACGTCCTTGTTGCGGCTGCGGCAAATTTGCTGTCATCCGACGCTGGTGGGGTCGGGTAAGCCGGGTGACATGTCGGCTAAGCTGCTGGCCCTGATGGAGTTACTGGAGCCGTTGATGGAGGAAGGGCACAAGGTTCTCGTGTTTTCGCAGTTTGTCGAAATGCTGCAGCTGATTCGCGCGGAAGTCGTGGCCCGGGAATGGCCGCATCTGTTGTTGACCGGCCAAACGGAGGATCGCGGGGCGATGGTCGATTCGTTCCAGCGCGCTGAGGGGGCTTCGATTTTTCTTATTTCACTCAAGGCGGGAGGTTTTGGATTAAACCTGACCGCAGCGAGTTACGTGGTTTTATTTGATCCGTGGTGGAATCCCGCGGTGGAAAACCAGGCGATCGACCGGACGCACCGCATCGGCCAGGTTAATAAAGTCATCGCGTACCGACTGCTGGTCCGCGACACTATCGAGGAGAAAATCCGCCAGCTGCAAAAACAAAAAAGCGACCTTGCCACGGATGTTTTGGGCGAAGAAGGATTTGCCAAGGCCCTGACTGTTGACGACTTCCGCTTTCTGCTGGGCGGCGGTGAGGATGGGGCGGTCGACTGACCG
>JALRGB010000132.1 GCA_023253575.1 Verrucomicrobiales bacterium | reverse complement strand
CTCTTAATAAAGGCGCTGGCCGTGTCATAATGCGCATCGCCATCGCCATCGTAGACCACCGCCTTTTTCTGCACTGATTCCACGGCCACGGCGACGGTCAGTTGGATAATACCTTCGGCATCAGGCGGCGTCGTCACCACGGCCAACTCCAGTGCCGTCAACGCCTTGCGGGCGTCCCCATCCGCCATCGCCGCCAGATGACGCAGCGCCCCAGGCTCGGCCATCACCGGTACCGCCCCGAATCCGCGCTCGACATCCAGCAAAGCGCGATGCAGCAAATCCATCACCTCCACCTCAGGAATCGGCTCCAGCTGGAAAACTTGGGAGCGCGACACCAGCGGACTGTTTAGATAGAAAAATGGATTGTGCGTCGTCGCGCCAATGAAACGCACGGTTCCGCGCTCGATATACGGCAGCAACACATCCTGCTGGGCCTTGTTAAATCGATGGATCTCATCCACAAAAAGAATCGTCGTCCGCTTCCGCAGCCGCCACTCCAGCGCCGCCGCTTCGGCCGCCTGCCGGATGTCCGCCACCGTCGATTCGACGCCGCTCAGATTGACAAATCGTGACTGGGTATGCCGCGCCACAATATGCGCCAGACTAGTCTTGCCCACCCCAGGAGGACCGTAAAAAACAAGGGAATTAAAACGGTCGGCCTCCACCGCGCGGCGCAATAATCGACCCGGCCCCAACACATGCGACTGCCCCACATATTCGTCCAATGAACGCGGCCGCATCCGCGTCGCCAATGGCACAGCAAAATCCACCGCCAACCTCGCCGCACCCGCCGCCGGCCCAGCTCGATCGCCGTCGTCGTCGCCCTCAGTCTGTGATCCAAAAAGCTCGTCCATCAGTCAAAAAGAAGGAATTCACCACCCCACGCCACCACCCCAATACCGAGTCAAATCTCAAAACTCGGCTGCGCCGCCTCCTCGCGTTTGATCACATCCGCCACCGTGCGCCCACCCAAAAACCCTCGCACCAACTCCTGTAATTCGCCAAAAGTCGCCCCCAAACCACACGGTTTCGCCTGACCGCACCCACACCGCCCCGGCATCCCAGCCGTCGTGCACGCCATCGGATCAAAAGGGCCATCAATCAGTTCGACAATCTCCCCGAGTGAAATCTGCTCAATCGGACGGTTCAGCAAATACCCGCCGCCCACCCCGCGCTTGCTCTTTAAGAAACCGCTCTTCTTGAGCTCCAACAGAATATGCTCCAGAAACTTCACAGGGATACGCTCGGAATCTGACAGATCCTGAATGGCCACCGGACGCGCCTGTCCCCGCCGCCCCATCGCCACCATGGCCCGCAGCGCATACTCCGCCTTTTTTGAGAGCCTCATTATTTTTCCATACCAGCCTCCAGCGCCCAGAGCAAGCCAAGCCTTGAAAACCACCCACTAAGCGCCCCTCTCGCCCGCATCACCCTGCAGAAGATCGACGCCTCATAAAAAAACGTTATTTTGTACTTGCTCTTTTAAACAGCGTTCATATACATCATACGTCAGCTTATTCACTCCCCACCTTCCTCTCTCTCCCATGAAACATTCCCTCTACCTCGTCCTTTTCAGCGCCGCCCTCGCTACCCTCCCCACCCCGGCTCACGCCGCACTGAGTCTAGCTTCTCTACACACGCCGGTCGTCGTCTCGTTCAGCGGGTTGACGGCCCCCGCCATCTGGGCCACCGCCACACCCGCCGACGGTCAGCTGAATTCGTCCACCTGGGCCGCTAACTCGGAGGGAGCCCCCGCCACCACCTCCGCCACTTTTGGAGTCGATCAGACCGGCGGTCAGGGCAGCTCCACCGGCAGCGAAACCGCCGCCGGCACCTACGCTTTTACAGTCGGTGATGGCTCCACCGCCCTCGGCGTGCAGCCCACCGCCAGCTTTTGGAGCCCAGGTATGTTCACCCTGCGCCTCCAAAATAACACCGGCACCACTGTCACCGCCCTCAATGTCCATTGGACAACCTGGACTTTTAACGACCAAGACCGCGCCAATGACTTTAGATTCCTCTTTTCCAGCGATAACCTCACCTACGCCTCCGCCGAATCCGCCTTGACCGTGGTCTCACCCACCCTCGCCGACACCGCGCCCGCCACCTGGTCATCAACGCCGCGCTCCATGACCCTCAATAACCTCAGTCTCAATGAAGGCGCATCCTATTATCTGCGCTGGAGCGGCGATGACGCCGGAGGCACCGGCAGTCGCGATGAATTCGCCTTCAACGCCCTACGCATTACTCCGGTCCCAGAACCAGCAACCACCGGATTGCTCGCCCTCGCTAGTGCCTGCCTCCTCCGCCGCCGCCGCCAACCGTAAAAAACCTCACCCAAACCTCACCCAAACAGCGCACCACCAACGCGCAGCTCCGGCCGGAGGCGCGGGTCAAGCCGGAGGCGTTCATCCGTTCGGCCGTTCGTTCGTTTTGTTTAACCCAGCCGCCCCATCACTCCATGCCAAGCTGAAAGCGCCATGGAATCAGGAACCTCGACATCTTTCCACGTCAAGATCTGCCCTGCTTGCACGGACGATTTCAGGACAGCTTCTTCCAGCAACCCGATGGGAACGTGATCGGGATGGTCTGAGATCAGCACTGATTCGCCGCGCACATGAAAGCCGCCGATGCCGCGCGCGATCCGGGTGCCAGCCGGCAAGTCCAGTTTGGCCAGAGCGGCGACGCTGATACGCGGACGCGCGCTATTGTCCAGCAAGACCCCGCCCCCCCGCTGGATGCGCGTCAATGTTTTTCCAATCTCTAGGAAACACAGGTGGTACGGACGGACGATCGTATGCAACGGTCCCGGTCCGAGTTTAAAATACGCCAGCGCCGCCGGATCGGCGGACGGATGCGTGGCGCTGATAAAAATGCTGCCCGGCCACTGAGGAGTGACCACGTAATCAGCGCAAGCCTGATCGGTCTTCGAGACGTGAGCCCACATCTGCTCGACCCCCGCAGCTACCGTCTCCACGCGCGGTCCTAACAATCCCTGCCGGAGAATGGTCGCTCCCAATCCGTTAGCGACAAACGCCTGTTCAATTTGCACTTTGGTGCCGTCCGTAAAAGCGGTGACCTGCTCGACACTAATTCCCTGACGGTCCGCCCAATACGCCATGTCCTCAGGCGTCGGCGTCAGATTTAAATACCCCTTGGTATTGCCGTAAATCCTCGGCAAAAACCCCATCGCCGTCATTTCTTCACTCAACGCCGCCAGCGAGCCGGATTGATCGCCCTCCGCCTCCGTCACCAACCCGGATCCGACAA
>JALRGB010000095.1 GCA_023253575.1 Verrucomicrobiales bacterium | reverse complement strand
TATGTACTTTTTAAAAGTTCCAACACTCCTGATGGAGACCGAGGTGCATCGTGACCGATTTCCACGTCATTTCGATTCCCCCATTTTCCTTATTTTCTAATGAATCCTTTTTCTGACGAACGGGAAGCGACGCTGCCGTGGCTAGCGGTGGTACGCACGAAGGTGGAGGCGCTCCGGTATGGAACGGTGCAGATCACAGTGCATGATGGCCGGGTGACGCAGGTGGAAACGATAGAAAAAACTCGAATTGATCACGAGGCACTCACGGGATCGAGAATCAAACCCACGCGACCCTCCGGAGGTGACGCCTGAATCGACCGCAAGATCGTTGGGCTGGCGGGAAAATCCCACTGCCGATGATTCGCGATCGGAGCAGGTTACCCCGGCGTGCTCAGTGCGCCCCCCGAACAACATCCGCGAGCCGTGGAAATTGTCTTCGAAACACCCGGACGAGCCCCCCCGGAACTCAGAACCGAGGCCGCGGTCATCGCCGTGAAAACCATGCTCATCCATTACCGTCAGTTCCTCGCCCACGCCGCCAACTTATAACCCCACAGCCATCGTCATCTCGGCGTCCCACGAGCGCTATCGCCGGAAAACCTGCATTTCACTTGATAGCCGACCCGCACCTTGGGAGGCCCGTCCATCCAACTCTCACCCATCACGCTCCAGACCGGACCACCGGATAAACGCGCAACAAAAACCTTTTATATCCCATTTTATGAATCGCCGACACTTTCTTTCCCTTTCCCTTGCGACCGCTGCTTCCGCCTCTTGCCGTCGAAAACCGGTAGCTGCTGATGCCCCGGTGCGTTTCGGGCATTTTCCGAACATCACTCATGTGCAAGCGCTCGTGGCCAGCCAGCTCAGCTTTCTTGGTAACGGGTGGTTTGAGAAGCGCTTAGGCGTTCCTGTGCAATGGTTTACGTATAATGCTGGCCCTTCGGCAACCGAGGCTATTTTCAGCGGATCCCTCGATGTGACCTATATCGGCCCTAGTCCGGTATTGAACGCGTACGCGAGATCAGCCGGCAAGGAAATCCGCATCCTCTCAGGGGCTGCGAACGGCGGCAGTTCCATCGTGGTCCGCCCCGAAGCCGGCATCAAAACCATCATGGATTTAAAAGGAAAACGCATCGCCACCCCACAACTGGGCAATACGCAGGACGTGCAATTGCGAGCTCTGCTCAAGGAAAACGGCTTCACCGTCACTCAGACCGGCGGTGACGTGACCATCATCCCAACCCCCAACGCCGACCTAACCAACCTCTTTCAGCAAGGAATGCTCGACGCCGCGTGGGCCCCCGAACCATTTGCCAGCATCCTCGAGCTGGAACAGCAGGCTCAAAACCTCCTGCAAGACACCGAAACAAATGTCACCATGCTCGTCTCCAGCGTCGCTTTCCTCAAAGACCGCCCGGCCCTCGGGGCCCAAGTGACGACTGCTCATCACGAACTCACCCGCTGGGTCACCGCCAATCCCGTCGAATCGCGCTCCCTGCTGGCTGGTGCTCTGAAACGACTGACCAGCCGCGAACCCAAACCCGCGGTTTTGGAAAAAGCTCTGGCCCGAGTCGTGCTCACCAATTCCCTGTCCCGGCCGTCCCTCGAAAAAATGGCCCACAATGCCATCGCCGCCGGTTTTCTTAAAGACGTCCCGTCCCTCGACCAACTGCTCTCCTCAATGACGCCGCCCGCCTCCTAAAATCCGAGCGCACTACCCACAGCAGAAACCACCCTCCCGCCACCCTCCCGCCTCCCTCCCGCCACCCTTCTTCCAGCCCAC
>JALRGB010000016.1 GCA_023253575.1 Verrucomicrobiales bacterium | reverse complement strand
CCCGTTCTCGTTTACGATCTGGAGATCAATCGCGCCAGAAATATTCCAGCCGTCAATCTCGGCATGAATCCTCTGCTCAACGATATGGTTGTCGTCTTTGCCGTGCTCCAAGACCTTATGGATGGCCGTACCAAACAGGCTCCAAACCATGTCGGCGGCATCCTGCTCCAGATCGTTCCAGTGCTTCTGAGTCAAGGCTACGATCTTGGGCGAGTTCAGTAACTGTGTTACCGACAGGTGCGCCTTGCCCTTGGAATATTCTGGCCGCTTCAAAACATTGATGATCGTCTCGGGCAGCCCAGCCTTGTTGGTAAGTTTCATGCAATCTCCTTGATTCTGCGAGCGCCAGCCGGGGTGTGGGCAATCCAGAGGTCCATCCAGCCGTCTTGGTCAAAATCTTCCGCCACCACCCCAAAAGCCGGCGAGAGCTGGGCTTCCCAAGGCAGCGGCTCGGCCGTAAAAACAGCCGAGCCATCATTGCGTGACATCATGCTCGCCAGCGTCGTCACTTCCAGTCGGGTCGCCGATTGCAGCCGCTCGGCCCCGTAGATTTCCTCCAGCGACGCCGAGGCAAAAGCGCGATACGACGTGAATTTCTCGCGCAGAAACGGGATAGCGTGGCTGGAACAACTGCGCCCCCTCACCGGCACCAACTGCCCACCTTCGGTTTTGGCTTCGACCGGTTCGACTCGCCCCAGACCGGCGAAATCCGCCGCAAACAACTGCTGCGGGTGATCCGCGCTGATGTGCTGGTATTTAGTGTTGAGCCCCCAGTTGGTGGCGACCAGATCGAGGTCCCCATCGGCGTCCATGTCAGCCGCCACTACGCCGTTCCACCACCCGCTCAAGGCGGCCAGCCCCGCTTCGGCAGTGGCGTCGCGAAACGCACCGCCAGCCGCGCCCGCGCCCTGATTCATAAAAATTCGCAATGGCCCCCATTCCTGAGCGATCGTCAGATCGGTCCATCCATCGTTATCCAGATCGGCCCAGGCGGCGCCATTGACCAGTCCCAGCGGCGGCCCGGGTAGCGGCACCGGCGCATACGCCCCCGGCCGACCTCGCCAGACCACGCTGGGCGCAGATTCGGGATATCGTCCTGGCACACTGCGCCCACCCAGGAAAATCTCCATGCGTCCATCGCGGTCGATGTCCCCAACCGCCACCGGACCGCAGGGATGCGGCCATTCCGGCAGTGCCCCCGCCGCCGCGCGGGTCAACTGCCCGGTCCCGTCATTCAGATACATCCGGGGCTGGTACCGAACGTCCCCCTCCGGCCACTGCGCCCCGCCGCCCGCCACCAGCAAGTCCATATCGCCGTCAGCATCCGCGTCAAACCACGCCGCACCCGCATCCTCAGTCTCTAAATCTGCCTCCAAGGCTTTGTTTATCAATGGCTTGAATACAACCTCATCCCCCGGCATCCTCCGCAAAATACTCCCCGGCTGGCCTTTGGCCCCACCCAAGAAAACGTCCTCCAAGCCGTCGCCGTCCACATCCGCCACTGCCGCGGCCGGCCCGCCATGCGAAAGGCGATTGGGCAACAATTCCTGCAGCGAGAAATCATCAAACCGATCTTCCGCGTGGCGAAATGGCGGCGTCGGCGCCTGCTTAAAAACCAATGGGGCAGCAGCCGCGGTCGCCACTGCCGCTGCCGCCACTGTCGGTGCTTTGCCGACTACCGCCGGCTCGGTAACTAAATGATGATACCCATGGGCCAGCGGCCCGATTTCCGAGCGTCGTCCTGATGGCCAGGTGACGGTCAAGCGATCGATGCAAGCCGCCGAACCCAGCCCAA
>JALRGB010000385.1 GCA_023253575.1 Verrucomicrobiales bacterium | reverse complement strand
ACCTATTGACCCAGTTTCGTCAGGAGGGATTATTGGTTGGAGAGTACATCGTCTGGCAGCATTCGTTCGCGCCAGGTTTGGAAGTGCCGCTCGATCGTGCTGGTGGCCGTCAGTTCCCACAACGATGTCTTCATCTGCCGCAACGCGAGGACGGAGAGTATTTCGCCCGAGATCCAACCGGTCTCCATGGAGTAGAGGCTCCAGCCGACATCGGCGTCGCTGCCCCAGTATTCCCAGCGGCCAAAGTCGAACCCGCGGAACCATCCGCCGTCGAGTTGTGGCTGGGCCTCGCTCTTGACTTGCACCCGGCAGAGGAAGTTCACAATTTTATCCGCGGCGTCGCGGTAAAGGGTCTCGCCAGTGGCTGAGGCGGCTTCGTGCAGGCCCACGAGGGCGAAGTTAACCGTGTAGAGGAGATCGGTATTCGGATCGCCATTGGCTTGTACGAGCGTGGTCTCGCCCGTGCCATAAGCGTCGTTGCTGGCGGGACCCTGTTTGATCTTGGTGAGAATTGCCCCACAGGCGTCCATGTCGGCGGTGAGATCAGTGGCCACGCGCCGCAGCCATTCCCGGTGTTCTGGTGTATCGTCCACTCGGACGAGCCAGGCCAAGGCGAGAAGCATGCGGGCCCGTTCCTGATTGTACTGATCGTTAGTTGCCGACCAGCCTTGTGGATAAGCCTCCATCATCCGCCGGATGCCCTGAGTGGCACGTTCCTTGAAAGGTAGAAATCCAGTGGTCTTTGCCCCCCAGAGAAGACACGCTTGCACGTAAGCTTGGTAGTGTGGAGACAGATCCTCGGACGATCCCTTGAAATGCTGTTCCCACCCGCCACTGGCGAGTGAGGGCAGCTCAGTGTGCGGGACGGTAAATCCCTTTCGCCCCGTGAGCCGCATCATGGCAAGAAGCTGCTGAGTCAAACGTTCGTCGAACTTGTCCGTGCCCAACGCCGCCGCGGTCCGCAACAAACCGAGCCAAGCGCGCGCATTGTCATCGGCCCACAGTTGGTCATAACCATTGGCCTCACCGAAGTAACGCGGCACGTCATTCCAGCCAACGAGGCCGAACGCCGGATGTTTCGCATCGGCAAACGCCCCGGTGGAAAGAACCGATTGGCCCGTCAGCCAGTTGGCAAGATTTGATCCGATGCGGGTGAATTCCGGTTGGTTCAGTACCGAGCCGGCCAGAGCGAGCGCGCCGGCCGATTCAGCATTATTGTCCGCCCGGCGCCACCAAAGGACCGATTGCGATCCGTCGTCGTAGATCTTCGAGCGAAATCCCTCAAGCAGGCCAAGGCTGCCGTCACCTGAGGGTTCCTCGCGGCCTGCCCCCGGTCCTGCGCGATGTCCATCCGGCCAGTCGGCGGTGGCTGGACCCTGATTGGCTGGCCGATCATAACGTGCCTGCCACGACGGATGGACAAGAAGGCCGGATTTCCGATACCACTCCGCTCCGCGCTGGAGGGTCTGCCGTTCGACATCCGCTGGCAGCTCAACCTCTCGCGGGAACGACGGATACACCGTTGGTTTCCAGCGCAGCGGCGGCACCTCGGCCTCCGGCTCTACCCACTTCAGAATCATCCGCCACACCGGCTCCCAGCCGTTTAGAGGCGCGTAGCGGGCCGTCACGAACTGGCTGAGTTTCGTGGTTGCCACCAGCGTATGGCCGGCTGGGTGCTCGAAAAGAATTGGGTGGACATCATTGGATGGAAGTCCGTATAAGGCATTATCATAACCTGCCACCCGGGCGACCACTAGATGCGGGCGATTGGCTTTCACCGGTAGGTAGTGGCAGTCGTGAATCATGAGAATGCGCTGTTTCTTGAGTGCATCGCCAAAGGCATCGCTAGCCACCACCGTGCGTTCCAGAATGTTGCCCCAATGGCCAGTTTTCAGGGATTGGGGTGGGCCGAACTCAAGCTCTGGAAGCGACGACGGATATTCCACGTAGAGCCGCAACTTCCTGTCGCGGGCGTGATCGAATAACTCGGGAGCCAGCTGGGTCGTTTGTTGCGGGTAGTGATCTGCCAGCAGCAATACACCCGAACTGGGCGGCGCTTGCATGATGGCTGTTGCTGCATCGTCGAAGCGTTGCACCCTTGCGCCGGCCTCGGTCAGGACTCTGACGACATCGTTATCCGTCCTAGCTACAATGCGCCACGACGCCTCCGCTCTCGCTGGCACTAAAGTTAAAACGGCGGCCGCGAATTCGGCTAGGAAAATGCTGTAAAATCGTTTCATCATCAGTAAGCTCCCAATCGTCAAAATTTTTCCTCAAAGTATGTATCCTCATGATCATAAGGAGGGGCGCAGCAGCAGAGGAAGCGGAGCGGTTGGGCGGCGGTGATCTGGTGCCAAGCGCCAGGGGGAATGTGGATGGCGTCGCCGGGGCCGACGAGGCGGGTTTCCTC
>JALRGB010000002.1 GCA_023253575.1 Verrucomicrobiales bacterium | reverse complement strand
CTCCTACACCATAGCTCCATCCGATCTACTGCCTGGCGAAAACCTTATCGCCGTCGAAGTCCATCAGGTCACCCCCGACAGTGCGGATGTCAGTTTTGACTTAGGCCTAGAGGCCATCACCTTCACCGCCGCGAACATCGTCGACAGCCACTCCTATGGTCTGCAGCTGTCGGACATTTCCCGCGGGCGCAATGAAGCCGGTGACTGGGTCCAATTGGCCACTCCCACGCCCGGCAAAGCCAACACCAGCCCCACGGTCGACGACCTGCGGTCGTCCGGAAACGAGGTGACCGTATCTCCCGCCGCCGGCATCTACCCCGATCCGCAAACCGTCACCCTCACCACCACCGCCGGAAACATCCGCTACACGCTGGACGGGTCGATCCCGCGCGACTCCTCTCCGCTCTACGCCGAACCATTAGTCGTCACCGCCACCACTGTCATCCGCGCCCGCGCTTTCGAGGCCGGCAAACCCCACGGGCCCGTCGCCACCCGCACTTATTTCATCGGTGAGAATCAGGGCCAAGTCCCCTACGTCTCAGTAGTCGCCGATCCCGCGGTCCTCTTCGATGACCGCATCGGCATCTATTACAACCAACACGAGGGCGTAGCCGACGCCTCCCAAGATTTGCATGACGTTTACAAGGGAAAAGACGCTCCAGGATCGCTAGAATTCTTCGCGCCCGGCGGCGCCCCCGGCTTCCGCGTCAATGGGGGATTCCGCATGGGCGGTGAAAACAATTGGGTCCATGCCCAGCGTGCATTGAACTTCTCCGTCCGGGGGAAATACGGCGACGACGCAATTAAATACGATCTTTTTCCCGGAACCACTATCCCCATTCATACCGGGCTCACCCTGCGCGATGGCGGCGACGCATGGAACAAAGAAATGCTGCGTGACGGCATGTGGGGGTTCATCACCCAAGATAAAATGCGCGTCCACGGGTCCGATTACCGCGCCACCGTCGTCTTCATCAACGGCGCCTACTGGGGCATCCATGACCTCCGCTCACGCTGGGATGACGCCTGGTTCTTCCAACACTTTCACCTCAACGCCGGAGAGGTCGACCACCTCCTCTACGGCCACGTCACCTCCGGAGCCGTCACCCTCGGCGTCGAAAAAGGTGACTCCACTCACTGGCTCGAACTCCTCGACTTCGTCCAAACTCAAAATCTCAACGACCCAGCCGTCTTCGCCTCCCTCGAATCCCGCGTCGATCTGGACAGCTTCATCGACTTCATCGCCGCAGAATCATACGGCAATAATACTTCGTGGTTCCACAACCGCGAGTTTTGGCGCCCGCGCACGCCCGGCGGAAAATGGCAGTGGTTCGTTCCAGACATGGATCGGACCATCGCCACTTCCCAGCTCAATAGCCGCATCCTGCGCGACATGCTGGCCAATGAAACACTGCTCGTGCGGTTGAAAACCAGCACCGTATTCCGCCACCGGCTCGCCCAGCGCTTCGCCGCCCACATGGCCTCCACTTTCCTGCCATCACGCATCATCGGCATCGTCGATCAAATGGCCACCGAGGTGGAAAAGGAAGCCCCGCGCCATAGCGCGCGCTGGGGGTCAAAAGGCGGCATGACCGCCAGCAGCCGCGCCAGCAACCTCCGGGACATTAAAGAATTCGCAAACCTCCGGCCCGCCGGTATCCATGCCGAAATCCAGACCGCCCTTGGTCTGGCCACACCCGCCGTCGAGCTCGCCCTCACCACCGAGTCAGCCGCCAGCGGCCGCTTCCTTGTCAATGGCGTCGCCGTCGAACCAAGCACCATGAAATGCTTTCCGGAAATCCCCGTCGAAATACAGGCCCTGCCCGCCCCAGGCTTCCGCTTCGAGGCCTGGAAAGGCGCCGCCACCAGCACCAACGATAAAATCACCCTCATCCTCGACGGCCCCGCCACCCTGACCGCCCAATTCGTACCCTCAGGAGAAACCACTACCGGCGGCCCCCTCGCCGCCGATACCACCTTCCGCACCGACGCCTCCCCCTACGTCCTCACCTCCGACTTGATCGTCCCACCTCAGATCACCCTGACCATCGAACCCGGTGTCACCGTGCTCCTCCCCGCCGGTCGTCACATCCGCATTCAAGGCGCCCTCATCGTTCAAGGCACATCCACCGCCCCCGTCCATTTCCTAGGACGCCAGAACGCCCGTTGGGGTGGCCTGAGCTTCGAAAACCCCACCAGCCCGTCCACCCTCAACCACCTCACCCTGCGCGGTGCCACCCGCGGGTTCGATCCAATCAGCGCCCCCTACGCCCTCTCCGGCTTGAATGCCACTCTGGTCATCGACCACCTCGACATCGACGACTGCGATGGCCCAGTGTTTTGTCGAGGCGGATCCATCAAGATGGCCAATAGCCGACTCCACACCCCGTACACCGGCGACTGCATCAATGTCAAAAACGGCCAAGCCGAAACACGCAATTGCGACTTCATCGGCAACTTAGCGGCAAAGGCCGACACGCTCCCGGTCACGATTCGGGTTGGCATGGCCGATATTGCCCGAATCAACTCCCTGATCGGCGGCGGTCGCATCCATGAATGGATCGAAAACATCATCCCCGAGGTGCTGGATGGCGAAAAGTCAGACAGAGAAATTCAAGTGCCGGTGGAGTTGCCGGATGACTTGCATGAGTGGGTGAATGACCGCGCCGCCACTCTCAAAACCTCGCCCGAGGAATTGGTGAGGGAGGCGCTCGTGCTGGCCAAGAAGCGCGCTGAAAAAGCTGCGAAAAACTAGGCTCCACGCTCCCACATAAGACGCCACCAAGGTTTCGGCCTCGGTGGCG
>JALRGB010000771.1 GCA_023253575.1 Verrucomicrobiales bacterium | reverse complement strand
TGATGGTGGTATGGTTTTCGTCACTGGCGGTTTTGGGACTGGTGCAGGTATTGAAGCAGCCGCAGGTTTTGATGGCGTTGAGTCCGCATTGTGCTTTTAATTTTTTCATGGATGCCGGCTGGCATGGGTATTTTGTTTTAGGGTCGGTGGTCTTGGTTGTGACGGGGGCGGAGTCGGTGTATGCGGATCTTGGTCATTTTGGGGTTCGGCCGATCCGCCGGGCGTGGTTTTGGATTGTGATGCCGGCGTTATTATTGAATTATTTTGGTCAAGCGGCGTGGATGTTGACTCATCCGGAAGCGACAGCGGACCCGCATTTTAACCCATTTTTCATGATGGCACCGGACTGGGCCCGGCTGCCGTTGGTGGTATTGGCGACGGTATCGGCGATTATTGCGTCGCAGGCATTGATTAGCGGCGTGTATTCATTGACGTTGCAGGCGAACCAGTTGGGGTGTCTGCCGCGGGTGGGTATTCGGCATACTTCGGCGCACACTCGTGGTCAGATTTACGTACCGGTGGTGAACTGGGCTTTGATGTTGGCTTGTGTGGGACTGGTATTGGGTTTCAAGGATTCCAAGTCATTGGCGGCTGCTTATGGGATTGCGGTGACGATGACCATGATGGTGACCACGGGGTTGTTTTATTATGCGGCGCGGACCCAGTGGGAGTGGAGTCGTGCGTTGACGTTGTCGTTGGTGGTGCCGGCCCTGGTGGTGGAGTTGAGTTTTTTCGGGGCCAATGTGACGAAGATTCCGGCGGGCGGCTGGTTTCCGCTGGTGGCGGGCGGATTGATTTTCACGGTGATGACGACGTGGCGCAAAGGCCGGGAGTTGATCCGCCGCGAGCAGGAGGCCAGTGCGCTGTCACAGGAGGATTTTTTGATCAGTTTGTCCTATGGGCGGGGGCCGGTGCGAGTGGCGGGTACCTCGGTTTTTATGTGCGGCAGTCTGGGGCGGACGCCGGTTGCTTTGTTGCACAACTTGAAGCACAACAAAGTGCTGCATGAGCGGGTGGTTTTCCTGACCCTGGTGACTGACGATGTGCCGTATGTGGTCCGCGACGAGCAGGTGGTTCTGGAAAAACTGGGTGAAGGAGTGTTTCGAATTACTGGGCATTATGGATTCATGCAGGAGCCGGATGTCCCGCAATTGTTGCGGCGGGCGCGGGCGTTACGTGATTTCTCGTGCGGGGCGGACGAAGCGACGTTTTTTCTGGGTCGCGAGACGATTGTTCCTTCAAAGCAGCGGGGGATGGCCTTGTGGCGCGAGCATTTGTTTGCGTTTCTGGTGAAGATTGCGCAGCCGCCGTCGGGGTACTTCAAGCTGCCGGAGAACCGGGTGGTGGAGTTGGGGATGCGGGTGCGGATTTAAGTTCTGGGAGTCGGACGGTGGGGTAATCTTGAATTCGGAGGAGGTGAGTGCAATTGCCGGTTGAGAGGTCGCTGCTTGTGCGGCATGAGTATTGGGCATGATTGAATTTACTCTTGTCCGCCCGCTGTTGCGTGCGACCGCCTTGTTGGTGGTGGCCTTGGGTCTCACGCAGTGTGCTGCTCAGAAGAAGACCACGACGGCGGCTGTCCGCGGTGGGTACTATGATGTGCCGGCGAAGCGGCCCAACAATCCGGCGGCGGTCAAAGTGCATGTCAGCACGGGGACGCAGCGGGTGTATGTCACGGAGGGGGACCGCATGCTTCTGGTGACTCCTTGTTGTGTGGGGACGGCCAGTGATCCGACGCCCAAGGGGAATTTCCGAGTGACGGCCAAGATTGCCTCCAAGCGCCGTATTTCCAATCCGGGAGCGGGTTACCCGATGCCCAACTGGGTTGAATTCAAGCCAGCGTATGGATTTCACGGTGGGTGGATTCATCCGTTTCCGGCATCTCATGGGTGTGTCCGGCTGCCGTGGAAGGTGTCGTCCAAGTTTTTCAATCTGGTCCGTCCGGGGACGCCGATCAACATCAGCACGAGTCAGTCCTTTGATGCGACGCATGCGGCGACGGTGACGCAGCCGGACGAGCGCCCGACGCCGGAGTGGCCGTCGAGCATGTTGAACAGCACCCAGATTTTCAGTCACAGTGGACCGGGGGCATTGCATTGATGGGGTGATGGGTTCTGGCGGGTCCGGGGCGATGGCCGCGGGTTTGGGGATGGGTGGTATGATTTCACGTATATTTGAGAAATGACCGAGACGATTTCTAGTCAGACTGTTGCGGCCAAGGCCCGGCGGGTGAATGTTCGCACGCCTGAGGTGATGGCGCGGGTGCAGGCGCAGGTGGAGTCGCATTACCAGA
>JALRGB010000730.1 GCA_023253575.1 Verrucomicrobiales bacterium | reverse complement strand
CCCCTCGATCCTAGACTGTTTTCTTTCAACAGTCCGCATGGATGGTGCACCAGCTGTCGAGGTTTTGGCACGGTTCCAGACCGTGCTGAATTGGTCACGGCCCACCCTGACGAATCGATGTTGGAGGCGGAGTTGCGAGATGAAATGCGTATACCCGAGGACGAGGCGGATTTACCGTGGGTGCCGTGTCCCGCGTGCGCCGGGTCCCGCTTGAATCCTGTGGCCCGGGCTGTGCGTGTTCACGACGTGTGTTTGGAAGAACTGGTGCAGCTTTCGGTCACGGAGTTACGCGAGTCCGTGGCCCGGCTCGCTTTTGACGGTCGAGAAGCTGTCATTGCCCGCGACATCATCACCGAGATCGCTCAGCGCATGCTCTTCATGGAAAAAGTTGGTCTCGGGTACCTGCAACTGAGTCGTGCCGCCCGCACGCTGAGCGGCGGTGAAAGCCAACGGATCCGCCTCGCCGCCCAGCTCGGCAGTAATCTACGAGGAGTCCTCTACATTCTCGATGAACCCACCATCGGCTTGCACCCGCGGGACAACGTCCGCCTGCTCGACACCCTGACCGCCCTGCGCGATAAGGGAAACAGCGTGATCGTGGTCGAACATGACGAGGATACCATGCGCCGCGCAGACCGTATCTATGACCTGGGCCCGGGAGCTGGCATGTTCGGAGGTCGGCTCGTCGCCGAAGGCACACTCGCCGAAATCAGCGGCATCCCAGAGTCGCCCACGGGCCAGACGCTGAAAAACCCCATGCCCCATCCATGGCGCGGCACCCGACGCCCGGTCACCCCGGAAAATCCCTCTAGCCGAACCGGAAACACCAACAGCCGGAGCCCCGCTACGATCACCAAAAAAATGGCGCAGAAGGCGGGACGAAAGGTAGCGCAAAAATCGATAGCTACAGTCGACGACAGCCTCGATCCCGGCCCGGCCCAAAACGAATCAACGTCGTGGCTGACCCTGACCGGATGCCATGCCAACAACTTACGCGATGTCACCATCTCACTACCGTTGCGACGGCTTACCGTCATCACCGGCGTCTCTGGGAGTGGCAAATCATCATTCCTGCGCGGCGTGCTGCGGCCAGCCGTCACCGCTCATCTCTCGGGTAAAAAGCCGACGGGACTCATCACCTGGGACGCTCTGAGCGGCGCTGAAGCACTCGATGCCGTGTACGAGGTCGACCAGTCGCCGATTGGTAAAACCAGTCGGTCAACGCCCGCGACCTACATCGGAATTTTCGACGATATCCGCAAGCTGTTTGCCACGCTGCCCGAGTCCCGGATGCGCGGTTTTACTGCCAGCCGATTTTCTTTCAACACAGAGGGCGGTCGCTGTGAAGCCTGTAAGGGAAACGGTCAGCAAAAGCTGGAAATGGCCTTTTTGCCAGCCAGCTGGCTGCCGTGCGATGAATGCCATGGGATGCGATACAATGCCGCCACTCTCGAGGTGGAATATAACGGCAAAAATATCGGACAGGTCATGAAAATGACCATCGATGAAGCAGCGGAATTTTTCGCCGCCGTGGCCTCGATCGCCCGCACTCTGCAATTGCTGGCCGAAACCGGAGTGGGATACCTCCAGCTCGGTCAGCCCAGCCCCACCCTCAGCGGGGGCGAAGCCCAACGCATTAAACTCGTCACCGAGCTAACCAAAGGCCTCGGTCGCAGTGAACGCCTGCGCCTGCGCCAAAACCTCAAACCTCATGGGAGCTTATATCTCATCGAGGAACCTACCATCGGCCTGCATCCGCAGGACGTAAGACGCTTGATCGGCGTGCTGCATCGTCTTGTCGATGAAGGTCATACTGTGATTGTCATCGAGCACAATCTCGATGTCGCCGCTGAAGCCGATTGGTTGCTGGACATCGGCCCGGAAGCGGGTGATCACGGGGGCGAGCTGGTGGCCGCGGGCCTGCCGGAAACGGTAGCCGCCTCGACAGAAAGTCGCACCGCTCCGTTTTTGAGCGCCGTCCTCGCCGCCGGCGCGGCGTTGGTGACGCCGGTGTCAGGCGGAAAACAGCCAGCCTCATGATCCCCGCGCGCCGCCATCCCGACTCGTCATAGTCCCTGATCGCGACTAGCGGCGGGGTGGGGTGGGGGGCTGATAGGAAGTCCCTTCTGAGCGCGCGCGCTGGGAGGGAGGGTGTGTGGGTTATAGGCGGAGGGGGATGCCGTTCTTAATCTTGCCAGTCTTCCAGCATCAGTCCGGGAATCCTCTGGAACTCCTTGGTATTGTGCGTAACGAGGATCATACCGAGCGCCAATGCCTGGCCTCCCAGCATGAGATCATAGGGGCCGATCATTTGACCGTTTTGTTCCAGATGCCAGCGGATCTCCGCTGTTCGTTTGGCAGCCTCCTCGTCGAACGGAATGAGAGACATCGGCTGGATCAAACGCTCTACTTTTATCTGCTCCAAAGCGGGGTGACGGCAGCGCACGATGCCGGAATGTAGTTCATAAAAGCTCACCGTGGAAACCCCGCAATCGGAGGGGATGTGGCTGCGCAAGCGTTTCTGCACCAATGGATTACCTTTCATCACCGCGATGCAGACATTGGTATCGAGTAGATAAATCATGCGCCAAAATCCTGGATGGGAGGTGTGGCTCCTTGATCAGGCCGGTTAAAGGCTTCGTCCTCAATAATGATCGAGTCAAAGTAACCTTCCGGCCACGCAGTTTCACTGATCGGTTCAATCAGTACCCCCGTACCGAGGCGGCGGATGGAAACTTCCTTGCCGGGCAGGCGGAATTCCTTGGGTAGCCGCACCGCCTGGCTACGACCATTCAGGAAAAGGGTGGTTGTCATATACCGATATATACCGACAAAAGTAAATCTGAGCAAGAATCAAAGTGCTCGAATCAATACCAGGATGGTTGAATCTGAGACACCCACATTTGTCATCGGACTGGAAGTCGAATGAGTGGGTTTCTCACATGTGCTTGGGCCTTAGGCTTACCGATTCAGTTAGCGGAAGCGACGGCCGCGGCTTCGGGTTGGTGGAGGAGCGCGCGTAACGGTTGGTGTCGGGTCATGGTTAATTCTGGGTCGTCCTGCAGCACGGCCTCGGCCAGAGCGCGGGCTTCGATGATCAACGGGGCGTCGGCCACAAGGTCGCCGAGCCGCAATCCCCGGAGGCCACTCTGTTTCTCGCCGAGCAGTTCCCCCGGTCCCCGCAGGCGCAAATCCGCTTCGGCAATTTCAAAGCCATCCCGCGTCCGCTCCAATACTTGCAGCCGGGTCATCCCGTCCGTCGCTCCATCCGAACACACTAAGACACAATAACTATGATGGGCGCCCCGGCCGACGCGGCCGCGCAGTTGGTGTAGCTGGGCCAGACCAAACCGCTCCGCATTAAAAACCAGCATGAGCGTGGCATTGGGGACATCGACCCCGACCTCAATGACGGTCGTACTGATCAGCACGCGGATCTGCCCGCTGCGAAATGCTGTCATCACCGCCTCCTTGGCTTCAGGTTTCAGCCGGCCGTGGAGCAGTCCGACTTCCACTCCGGGCAGTCGTCCTTGCCACATTTTGTGTTCTGCGGTGGCGGATTTGACGGCCAGTGTCTCGCTTTCATCCACCAGCGGATAGACCACATACGCTTGACGACCTTTGTCGAGCTGCTGGCGGACAAACGCGGCCACTTGATTCAGATCGACTCCTTGGCGCACGGCGGTGGTGATTTTCCCACGACCGGCGGGCAATTCATCGAGCACGGAGACATCGAGATCGCCGTAGAGGGTGAGGGCCAGAGTTCTGGGGATGGGGGTGGCGGTCATGACGAGCACATCGGGTGTTCGGCCGTGGCTGACGAGACGTGCGCGCTGAGCCACGCCGAATTTATGTTGTTCATCGATGACGACGAGGCCGAGGTTATCGAAGACAGACTCATCAAAAAGCAGGGCATGGGTGCCGATCATGATGTGTGGCTGGTCGGAGGATGTCAGCAGGGGAGTGGTTGATTGTTCCTTCCGGGTGGCGGTGCGCAGGCCCACGCGGATGCCCAGTGGTGTCAGATGTTTTTGAAAATGAATGTAATGCTGCTCGGCGAGGATCTGGGTAGGCGCCATGATAGCGGTTTGGTGGCCTGACTCTGTCGCGAGGAGCGCGGCCGCTAAGGCCACGAAGGTTTTGCCGCTGCCGACATCGCCTTGCAGCAGTCGGTTCATTGGCCGGGAGGCCGCCAGATCACCATGCACTTCCGCGATGCTTCGGTTTTGCGCCGCTGTCAGCGGAAAAGGCAGACCGTCACGCCAGCGGTTCAACAAAGCGCCAGATCCAGCATGAATAACGCCCGGGCGGTCACCCGCGGCCCGTCGCCGCATCAAAACATTCAGCTGTAAGGCGAAAAATTCCTCCAAAGCCAGCCATCGACGAGCCGCTGCCGCCTCATCCCGAGTGGCTGGAAAATGAATGGCCCGCCACGCCGCCGCTCGATGCGAAATTGTTTCCGTGGTCGTGCTCACCGCTACCTCTGGCAAAACCGGCGGCACCGACTCGTCATCCAGCTGCTCCAACACCGCATGCATCGCCTCCCTCAGTGGTTTTTGGACCAATCCATCGCCCAATGGATACACCGGAACGAGCCGCCCCATGTGCAGGCTGATCCGGTTTTCATGTGGCTCAATTATTTCGTAATCAGGATGATCCAGAAAAAGTTGGCTCTTTTTTTCTTTGACCCGACCGAAAAGCACAATTTCTTGGCCCACGGCAAAAGCCTTGATCATCCACGGCATGTTGAACCACCGGCAATGTATCGGGCCGGCGAGTGGATGTCCTTGGGCGTCATTGACTGTCACTTCGACATGACGGCGATATCCCGCGCGTTTAGCGCTGCAGTCGGTGACGAGTCCGTGCAGGCAGACGGCCTCGGCGGTTTCATCGAGGGGAAAGCTCCCAAAGTGTCTTCTATCTTCGTAGCGGCGGGGGTAGTGTTCGAGCAGATCGCGCACGACCTTCATGCCGGCTTGGTGCAGCATGGTCCGCGTTTTGGCTCCGATCGTCGTCGCGGATGCGAGCGGCGAGTCGGGGGTCAGCAGTTCGTGAGGCGGGGTCGGGGCCATGGATGATTTTCGGGTGCAGGAGCGGCCGGATTTTCCGCGGGCTAACGAGTAGTCGGGCGGCTGTCGTCCACGGCAAAAATGGGGGGTGGGCCGTGCGGGGGTGGTGGTTCAAAACGCCGCCTCGGAGCTCCTCCGCCAGCCATACTGGAACGAATTCCACTGCCGTGATACCACAAAATATCCTCGGGGTCGACGCACCCGATCATTTGCCACCGCTCATTCCTCCGGCATATTGCAGTTTTACCATGTCCAGCATTTACGGTCACGCATTTCGCATCAGCACCTTCGGCGAGTCCCATGGCGGGGGGGTCGGGGTCGTCATTGACGGATGTCCTCCGGGCGTGGCAGTTACGGTGGAAGCCGTGCAAGCGGAGTTGGACCGCCGGCGGCCAGGGCAGAGCGAGATTGTCACGCCGCGCCAAGAGGCGGATCGCGCTGAAATTTTGAGTGGTCTGTCCGAGGACGGGCGCACGCTCGGCACGCCGCTGGCCATCCTCGTCCGCAATCAAGACCAGCGGTCCGAGGCTTATTCCGAAATGAAGGATACCTTTCGCCCGAGTCATGCCGATTACACATATGAGGCAAAATACGGACTGCGTGCGTGGGCCGGGGGCGGTCGCGCTTCCGCGCGGGAAACTATCGGACGAGTGGCCGCTGCCGCCGTCGCGACCCAGGTCATCCGCCAGGTCGTTCCGGAATTTCAATGCCTCGCCTGGGTGAAATCCGTGCGCGACATTACGGCGGTGGTCGATCCCGCGACCGCCAGTCGCGATGTTATCGAGGGCAACATGGTCCGGACCGCGGACCCTGACGCGGTGGCTCCGATGATCGCTCTGATCAAAGAAATGCGCGCCGAGGGGAATTCGGTCGGCGGGGTGGTGGAATGCGTGATTCGCGGCGTACCCGCGGGGCTGGGCGAGCCGGTTTTTGACAAGTTGGAGGCTGAGTTGGCCAAGGCCATGCTCAGCTTGCCGGCCACGAAGGGGTTTGAGATTGGCAGTGGGTTTGGCGGCACCTTACTGACCGGCCGCGAACATAATGACGCCTTCCGCATGGAGGAGGGACGTGTCCGGACGATCACCAATCGCTCAGGGGGCATCCAAGGGGGCATCTCGAATGGCGAATCCATCGTCTTTCGTGTCGCCTTTAAACCGGTCGCCACCATCATGACCGCGCAGGAAACCGTCAACCGGGAGGGCGAGAATACCACCCTCAAAGGTCGCGGCCGTCACGACCCGTGCGTCCTGCCCCGCGCCGTGCCCATGGTCGAAGCCATGGCCACTCTCGTTATCTGCGATCACCTCCTCCGCCAAAGAGCGCAACGCCTCCATTAATGCTCGTCAGTGCCATGCCCGAAATCCCCGGTCACATCCCGCTGCCCGTCCTCGTCGGCCTCTTCGCCGTCGCCATGGCTGTTCTCGCCATGCTCCGTGGCATACTCCGCCTCATTCGCAGTGTGCTCAAACTGGCCCTCGGGGTGGCTGCCGGGGCATTCGTCTTCCTCAAAGCACCAGAATGGCTCGGCTCCACCGTGCCAAATCCATCCGCCACCATGCTCGGCGGTATGAGCCTGCTCGGCGGTGCCGCCGGACACTTCTCGTCCGGCTTCATCCTTGAAAAACTTCTCGGAGGAATGGAATCAACCGGGGCGACCGGCGAATCCCTCTCCAAAAGTAAAATCGCCCTGCTCAGTCTGGTGCCTTCCAGCTTGCTGATGTGGGCCGGGGGCGTCCTCCTGCGTCTCACCGGCTCGCTCAGCGGCATCGCCCAGCTCGATCACGGTACCACTGCCACCCCGCCCGCGTGGCTGACCCAAACCCGCGCCGCTCTCAGTCAAGGAGTCGTCGGTCGGGCCTTTAATTTCCTCGACCCAGTCACTTCACCCGAGGTCGTTCGATTGTGCGAAATCCTCGTCACCTACCGCGATCCCGTCCGCTGGAAATCTGTCAAAAACGATCCATCCATGCAACTTGTCGTGCAACAGCCCGCATTCCAGCGGCTCCTCGACGACCGAGAAGTCAAATTTGCCGTGGGTCACTCGAATTACGCTCGCCTCTTCACCCTTCCGGAAGTTCGGGATGCGGCCACCGATCCCGCGCTCGCTTCCGCCCTGCAGTCAGTGCATCAACCCGAAGTGCGACGCGCTGAACCTGTTACCTGATGCATGTTACCTGATGCCTCACACGTGATGACTCATGGCGCTCAAAGGCCAACACTCCGCCCTCTCCACCGCGGGGGACGCCGACGGGGCGGCGCATAAAAGTCATGCTCGCGTCTGTCGTTCCGGTGTGATCTGTTTCCCGCAATCGATTTCCGCTCATTCTGATCTCCTTCATTTCCCATGCCTGTTGCCGACTACATCCCGACCATTGGTCTTGAAATCCATGTCCACCTGAAGACGCGGAGCAAGATGTTTTGCGCGTGTGCCACGAGTTACGGGGACGATCCGAATACTCGGACGTGCCCGACGTGTCTGGGGCTACCGGGTGCCCTGCCGGTCCTCAACGAGGAAGCCATCAAGATGACGATTCTCACCGGCCAGCTTCTCGGCGCTGTCACTCCGGAATTTTGTAAATGGGATCGCAAAAATTATTTCTATGCGGACATGCCGAAGAATTATCAAATCAGCCAGTATGACCAGCCGTTGGTCGTAGGTGGCCGGATTCCGCTGTATGATCAGTATTTTCCGAAGCACCAGCGGGGTGGGGCGGGGGCGGACGGGGTATTGGCGACAGTGCCGCTGACGCGCATTCACCTCGAGGAAGATGCGGGCAAATCGACCCATTTTGGCACCAGCAGCGGGCTTGATTACAACCGCGCTGGCACTCCGCTCATGGAAATCGTGACCGACCCGGCAATTTCCACCGCCGATGAAGCCGCGGCCTTGCTGGCCAGTTTGCGCCAGATCCTCGTCTACGCGGGCGTCTCGGATGCCGATATGGAGCGCGGTCAGATGCGGTGCGATGTGAACGTCTCCGTCCGGAAATCCGCAGCGGAACCGCTGGGGGCAAAAATCGAGCTGAAAAACATCAATTCTGTGGCCGCCGTGCGACGCGCCATCGTCTTTGAAATCGAGCGCCAATGTGGCGAGCTCGACCGCGGTCTGGCCCAGCGTCAGGAGACGCGCCGATGGGATGACGAGCGGGGTGAAAGTACTGACATGCGCGGCAAGGAGGATGCGCATGACTACCGCTATTTCCCGGATCCCGACTTACAGCCGGTGTGTACGACGCAGTGGCTCAACGAAGTGCGTTCGCGTCTACCCGAGCTTCCCCACGCGCTGAGAGCCCGCTTTGGTCACGACTACGGATTGACTCCCTACGACGCGGGAGTGCTCACCAGCGAACCTGCCCTCGCCGCTTATTTCGAGGAAGCCGCCGCCGGATCATCCAAAGCTAAATCGGTGGCTAACTGGATCATCAACGAATTGCTCGGTCGCCTGAACGAAGGACAGACAGATTTTTCCGCCAATCCTGTGTCGGCCGCGGCCCTGCGGGAATTGGTCGATCTGGTAGAAGGCGGGGGGATTAGCGGGGCTCAGGCCAAGGAGGTTTTTTCGGAAATGTTTGCCACCGGCGGCGCTCCCGCGGCCATTGTGCAGGCGCGCGGGTTCAGCCAAGTCAGCGATACCGGGGCTCTCGATGGTTTCGTCCAGCAAGTGCTGGCTGCCAATCCGGACCTAGTGGCCCGCATCCAAGCCGGGGAAGCCAAAGTGGTGAACGTGCTGGTCGGCCAGGTCATGAAAGCCAGCGGCGGCAAGGCCAATCCCAAACGCGTCAGCGAATTGCTCGCTCAAGCCTTGGGGTAGTCAGCTGCAGTTTCGCCCATCAGTGGATGCTGCCTCCGTGGTGTCTTGCCTCCCGCGGAATGGCTCCTTCTACCTAAAAAATACCCTCCCTCCATGGGCGGCGTCCATCCGGCCGCCGCCCTGCTTCGGTCGCCGCGGTTACGCTACCAGCGGGGCCAGCTGCTCGCGGCACCACTGTCCATTTTGCAGGGTCACGCCATCCGGGTCATCGATGGCGCCATGGGCTTCATCTTCGCAAATGATCCAGCCTTCGTACTTCCGCAGGACGAGCCATTCGGTGATCTTATGGAAGTCGATTTTGCCCGTGCCCATTTGCGACCATGGCTCGGGGCCGTTGCCGGAAAAATCTTTGTAATGAATGTGGTTTACGAGGTGGGCCCATTTGGTCAGCGTCGCGATGATGTCCATACCTCCGCGGGCGATGTGGCCGACATCAGGCGTCCAGCCGGTGACGCGAGGATCAAGGCTGCTGAGGACGACATCGTAATCTTCTTGGGTCCGGACAATCGACGATGCTGGGCTGTTCGGATGGTAGGAGCATTTGAGGCCCAAGTCAGCGGCCCGTGCGGACACGCGGTTCACGTTGCGGGCAACATTCAGGCGTCGGCGCTGCAAGTCATTCACTCGTCCGCTCGGCAGCGTCACCGTCCCCAGCATGGCTCCCGGAAAATGCTTCAGCAGGTCCAGCGTGAAGTCAGCGGCTTCTCGCTCGGCTGGCGTCTCGTCTTCCGCGTCCCACGCACACACCAAGGCCAGCCCCGCCAGCTTCATGTTGTGCGCCTGCAAAGCGTCTTTCAATCGAATCGGGTCACAGAAATCACCCAGCCAGTACCGGCCGCACCCCAGCGCCTTTTCCGAAATCTCCAGCACCATCGGCTCGATCCCGGTAAATCCCGCCTCGGCGGCGACTTTGATCATGTGGTCCAGCTTGTTGTCGTAGCCCTTGCCAGTGCCTTGCATGAACCAAGTATACACCTCGGAGCCGAATTGAATGTTTGCCATGTGATGATGGGGGGATGTAAGGGGTTAAATAAATCAGGCGTGGAACATCATTCCACGGCCCAGCCTTATTTAAAGCGCCAAAGCTCGTCGCTGTCCAGAGTGGTCATCCACCGGTTTCTTTTTTCCTCGAAATTCCTCTGCAGCCGACGCTTTTCTGGAATGGCCGTCGATCGGCTTCACGCAGCGCGTACCCCGCACGGCGTCGCTCGCGGTCGGCTTGACCCCGGTCGGTCGATTGTTCGCACCACGCCCGCCTCTGCGTTTGCCGTGAATGGCCCGGAATGAACGAATATCTGTTGACAACTGTAGGGTCGAAGCATGCTGCGATAATTCTCTCAATCATTTGTCGCAAGTGCCGCTCTGGCCACCCCCTCCAGTCCGCCTCATGTCATTCACAGCCCTCAAATCCATCGCCTTCGCAGTCGCGCTCGGGACCACCCCGGTGTCGGCAGCGCTGATTCTCACTACCGGCAGCGGGGCCCCCACACTTTCCGACGCCAGCTCAGCCAGCGATGAATGGACTCCCGCTGGCATCGGCAAAACCCACGGCGCGCCGCCAATAGCCTCAGCGGCCTCCTCAGCCTCCTCAGCCTCATCGCTCACGATTCCCGCCGACGAAGGTCCCCAGCTCTTTTCCCGTGCCCCAGTCGTCGCGCCCACTGCTCCCGCCGCCGCCGTCTACAGCAGCCATCCCACTGCCGCTAGTACGCCCGGGACCCGCGCCGAAGACGGTATCGATCCATCACCGCTGGCCATGCCCGGAGGAACCGACCTCGCCACCGGTCCTGTGTCGTTCGTCAACATGACCAGCTACCGCACGTTCTTAGTCCTCGTGCCAACCGCCGGGGATCTCGCCGCCGTCGACTCCCTGCAGCCACTCTCCAGTCACCCCCCCGCCAGCGACGGGGCCCCGCCACCCGAGGGAAGTATGGCCGCCGTTACCGGTCCCGAACCGTCCACCGCCATCCTCTCC
>JALRGB010000596.1 GCA_023253575.1 Verrucomicrobiales bacterium | reverse complement strand
GGCGAGTGGCGGCTTGTTGGAGTCGATTGAAGAATTCGGGGTCGCTGGCTTCGAGAAAAGCGAGGCCGACCCAGCCGACGATGGTGTCGTGAGCGGCGCGGCCGCGGACGCGACAGGCTTTTTCGTTGAAGGCGATGAGTTCGACGGATTGCCCTCCGACGAGTTGGCCGAGGCTACGGCGGCCGGAGAGGTCGGCGTAGGCGAGGGCGGGCTGGGGCAAGCGCAGACGGAGGCGATCAGATGTAAAGTCTTCGACGTAAACGGCGCCGCGTTCGCGGGACAGGCTGCTGGGGCGGGGCGACTGGGCGGTGACGGCCGGGGCGCACGCCAGTGCGAGGGCGCACAGGGCCAAGCGGGCAAAGCGGTGCGGAAACATCTCTCTAGTATGCGGATGATTGGAAGTACGTGCAAGGCGGCGCTTTCAGGGCATGGTCGGGGTGATGAGTTTGACAATTTCTCGAGTGGGCGGGCGGAGTGGGGCCGTGGGCTGGGCGTGGCTATCGCTGTCGCTGGTGTGGGTGTTCTCGTCGGGGTGGGGGCGCGCTGGGGCGCAGGATTTGTCCTCGGTGCCCTTGGGGTGGCAACCGTATTTTGTGGGGGTGGATGTGGCTGAGTGGCAAGCCAGCGAGCCGCGGCGGCTGCATGGGGTGGTGATGCGGATTGATATGAAGGCGGAAGGAGTGAGTTTTCTGGCTACGCCGGCGAATGGGGACAAGCCTGGCGAGACCGATGCGCAGAAGACATCGGCGTTTCTGGCGGAGCATGGGTTGCAGGCGGCGATCAATGCGGCGCCGTTTGATGTGGTGCACGAGCAGGCTGGGATGCCCCAAGATGTGCATGGACTGCTGGTTTCGGAAGGAAGGAAGGTATCGAGGGCGGGTCAGATGCCGGCGTTGTTGATTGACCGCGGGAACCGGGTGTGGATTGAAGAGAAGCTAGAGATGGTGGCGGCCGGGGTGTGGAATGCGGTGGGTGGGTTTGCGGTCATTCTGCGGGAAGGCCAAGCGACGGGGGGAGGTGACCAGAAGCTTCATCCGCGCACGGCGGCTGGGGTTTCGAAAGATGGGCGGTGGTTATTTTGGGTGGTGGTGGACGGCCGTCAGTTTGGTTACAGTGGCGGGGTGACGACGGGGGAGCTGGCCACCTTTTTTCTGCATGTAGGGGCATCGGAGGCGATTAATTTGGATGGTGGTGGTACGGCGACGATGGTGGTGGCGGGCAGTGATGGGGCGCCGCGGATTGTCAACCGGCCGGTCCATGGCGGTATTCCCGGGCGCGAGCGGTTTTCCGGGTGTCATCTTGGGTTGCGGGCGAAGCCATTGCCGGCGGCTCGGTGAGTGTCGGGTGGGGGCGGATTTGATGAGGTGGGGGCGCGCCGTTCGGCGGTTGAGGGGCTGGGGTTTGTGCGGGGTTTGGGCGGGGTTTGGGCGGGGTTTTTCCGCGGTTTGGGCGAGGTTTGGTGTTCTCTGCGGTTGACCGGAGCTGGATCGGCCGTGATTTTGCAAGATGTCATTATCCAGCTCACTTTTTGCCATGGCCAAGCGGCATATCCCTGGGGGTGTGAATTCACCGGTCCGGGCGTTCCGCAATGTCGATGGCGAGCCATTTTTTGTTCGGCGGGCCAAGGGGTGTCGTCTTTGGGATGTGGACGACCGGGTTTTGATTGATTATGTGGGCACGTGGGGGCCGGCGATTTTGGGTCATGCGCCGCAGGTGGTGGTCCAGGCGGTCCAGGAGGCGGCCAAGGATGGGTTGAGTTTTGGCATTCCCAACATGTTTGAGGTGGAGATGGCGCGGTTGATTTGCGAGTGGGTTCCCAGTGTGGAGAAGGTGCGGATGACGAGCAGCGGCACGGAAGCGACGATGAGTGCGATCCGACTGGCTCGAGGGTATACCGGGCGCGAGCGGATTGTGAAATTTGCCGGGTGTTATCATGGTCATGTCGACTCATTGCTGGTTTCGGCGGGATCTGGGGCCTTGACGCACGGGCGTCCGGACAGTGCTGGGGTGCCGGCGGCGCTCGCCGCATTGACCACGGTGGTGCCGTTTAACGACCGGGCGGCGGTTGAGGCGGTGTTTGCTGCCCAGGCCGATCAAATTGCGGCCTTGATCCTCGAGCCGGTGCCTGCCAATGCGGGGCTCTATTTGGCGGAGCCGGGGTTTCTGGAATTTCTGCGCGAGATTACGGCGCGGCACGGTGCCTTATTGATTTTCGACGAAGTGATGACCGGATTTCGGGTGGCTCGTGGCGGGTATCAGGAACTCTGTGGCATCCGGCCGGATCTTTCGTGTTTTGGCAAAGTGATTGGCGGCGGGCTGCCGGTCGGGGCGTTCGGTGGACGGGCGGAGATCATGGACATGCTGGCTCCGGACGGCCCGGTGTATCAGGCAGGCACCCTGTCGGGCAATCCGCTCGCGATGGTGGCCGGTCTGGCTCAGTTGCGCGAGCTCGAGCGCGTGCGTGGCTGGGAGCGGCTCGAGGAATGCGGCGCGCTCTTTGAAAAATACGTGAGACAGGCGCTGGCCACCGCGGGGAAAAATTACACCTTTCATCGGCAGGGCAGCATGTTCTGCCTCTTCTTTGCTGAACATCCCGTGCGCAATGTGGCCGAGGCCATGGATCAGGATAAAGCGGCCTTTCGCCGGTTTTTCCACAGCTGTCTGGAGGGGGGCGTGTACATGGCGCCCTCGCCATTCGAAGCCGGTTTCCTCTCGCTGGCTCACAACGAATCAGATATTGAGGAGACGGCTGCGGTCATGGCCCGCGCTTTGGTGGCGTAGGCGACGCCGACCTGCGGCTGAGGCGACGCTGGTCTGCGGCGCCTCTCGGTAGCCATGGCGACACCCTTGGCGTCTGCCGGCGATATGGCCGGAAGCGATGTGGCTCGAAGCGAGATGGCCGACGGCGATGTGGCCGGCCGTGATGTGGCCGGCCGTGATGACTGATCAGGCGTGGTCGGCCAGTGGGTTATTCGGGGAGGGACGATGGGTCATGATTTGTCTGCAGGGAGCGGCGGAAGGCGTCGGGCAAATCGGGGCCGCGGTATGGGGTGGCGGGGCCCGGCGAGCTGGCGAGGCTGGCCTCGGCGGTGGTTTCCGGGGTCGACTGGGGGGCGCCGGATGAATCAAACGAGACAGACTGTTCCCAGAGTGCGTGCGGAGGGGGTGCGAGGGAGGTGGTCGCTTCCAAATGCTCCCGGGCCAGCCATCCTAGGGTGATGGCTGTGAGGATGACTCCTGTCCAGCTGGCCCGTTTGTGGACCAGCTGCATGACTGCGCGCAATCGGGTCGGGGACTGTGGGGGCGTTGGTTCAGGCGCGTCGACCAGCTCATCGATGCTTTCCTCGACCGACATTTCTTGGAAGCGCAACCAGTCGAGATACGGCATGGCCCGGCAGCCAAACTCAGGATGCGGTGGCACGATCACAGCCAGACATGAGGGGCATTGCATGACCGCATCCGTCGCGTCGGCCGCCCTCGAAATGGCTCCTTGGCATTCAGGACAGGCAAACTGGGAGGGCGCCGCCTGTGCGGCCGGGTCAGCGGCAGCGAAGCGAGGTGCAGAAGAGACTCCTGAGTTGAGAAGAAGACGGGGGGTTGAAAGGACCATGTCCATAATGAGTGAGGGAACTATTAGAAGAATAATAGCAATAATGATAATTGCAACTCATTAGTATTGTAATTATGGAAAAACTTTCCACAACACATGGCGTGGAATCTGCTTGCCCTGCCTCGCCCTCAATGTAAAATGGCGTCATGCCGGGGGTATCCATTTCGCAAGGCCAACGGTTGGCGCAGTCGCAGGTTCTGTCGCCGCAGATGCAGCAGAGCCTGAATATATTACAGGCGCCCACGTTGGAGTTACGGCATATGGTTTCGCAGGAGCTGGTGCAGAATCCGACCTTAGAATCCGAATCTTCGGAGATTTCGTTAGAGGAGGCGGGATTGGAGCAGGCCGAGCGCGACGATGATTTTGACGGCGAATTTTCGCGTTTGTCGAAGATGGATGACGAGTGGCGGGAGTATATGTCGCAGTCGCAGACGCGTGGTCCGCGCACGGCGGAGGATGAGGAGCGGCGGCAATTCTTATTTGATTCGCTGACGGCGCCGGAGACATTGGCGCAGCATTTGGAGAGCCAGCTAGTGGCGGTGTCGATCAGTGCGGCGGACCGGGCGGATGTTGTGCGTCTGGTGGGGTATTTGGATGAGCGGGGGTTTCTTTCGACGCGACTGCGGGAGATTGTTTTTGAGGAAGGGATTCCGATTGAGCGGCTGGAGCGGGCCAAGAAAGTGATTCAGGGGCTGGAGCCGGCGGGAGTGGGGGCGGAGACTTTGCAGGAGTGTTTATTGTTACAGTTGGAGAGGCAGGGGCGTCTGGATTCATTGGAGTATCGGCTGGTGGCTAGCCATCTGGAGGAGCTGGCGCGTCGGCGGCTGCCGGACCTAGCGCGGCGGCTCAAGGTACCGGTTGAGCGAATTTCTCAGGCGGCGGAGGTGATTGGTTCGTTGAACCCTCGTCCGGCCCAGGACTTTGCCACGAGCGGGCAAAACATGTATGTGCAGCCGGATTTGGCGGTGGAGAGGGTGAATGGATCGTATGTGGTGACGCTCAACCAGGAGGCGGTGCCGCGGCTGCGGATCAGCAACACGTACAAAGACTTAATGACGCGCACGGGGACAGGTGATGAAGTGAGAGGGTACATTCGCGAGCGGATTCGCAGCGGGAAATTTTTTATTCAATCGATTGAGCAGCGGCAGCAGACGATCCGAAAGATTGCGGAGGAGATTGTGGAGCGGCAGCAGGATTTTCTTGATCGTGGGCCGAGTCATTTGCGGCCGATGAATATGGCGCAGCTGGCCGAAGTGGTGGGGGTGCATGAAACGACGGTCAGCCGGGCGGTGAACGGCAAATTTATGAAGACGCCGCAGGGAGTGTATGAGTTGCGGTATTTTTTTACTACCGGACTAGAGACAGAGTCGGGGGAATCCATGAGCAACGTGAGTGTGAAAGCGGCATTGTTGGAGCTGGTGCGGGGCGAGGATTCGGCCAAGCCGTATAGTGATGACGCTATTGTGAAGAAGCTGCTCGAGCAGGGCGTCAAGCTGGCCCGGCGGACAGTGGCCAAGTATCGTGACGAGCTGGGGTTGTTGCCCAGTCA
>JALRGB010000576.1 GCA_023253575.1 Verrucomicrobiales bacterium | reverse complement strand
TGGGTGGCGAGGTCGGCATCTTCGTCGACGACGGGCAATTTGCGGAGGGCGTCGAAGTCAGCGAGGTAGGGGGCGGCCAGGCGGCGGTATTCTTCGATCCATTGCTGCCCGGGCGGGGGTGCCGTATTGGAGAAGCGTCGCAACAAGGATTCGGCTCGGGCGGGCTGGCCATCGAGCCAAGCGCGCAGGCCGAGCGGGAGTAAGCCAAGGCTGCGCAGGCTGGGGCCGGAAAACTGGTTGATTTCGGTTTCCGCGACCCGGCCATCGCGTCCTAGGACGGTACCGAGGTCGGCGAAAAACTGGGTGAGTTCGGCATCTCCGAGCGGCTCGGAAGTGAGGGTGACATCGGCCAGCTTGATGAAGGCGCGGCGTGCGGGCTCGGCTTCGTTCATTAGCAAAGCACAAATCCCGGTATGGACGAGAGCCCAGTTAAGGGTCGGCTGGCGGGTGGTGGGGGATTGGGCGAGGGCTTCGAAGACGGTGCGCGCCCGCGGCACGAGGCCGACGCTCAGGTTTTCGCGGGCTTGGAGGTAGCGGGCGGTGGCGGACTCGGTGGGATGGCCGGTGCTGCGGTCGACGGACACGGTTTTGCTGGCGTCTGGTCCGGGGACGGGCGGGCGCGAAGCGAGGATAAGAACGATGGCGGCCACCAGTCCGGCGGCCATGGCTAGAGCCAGTCCGCCATGAGAAGCGGTCAGTCGGCGCCATCTGGGCTGGTTGGCCGCGGCGGCTCGTGTGCGCAGCGAATGGCTCGCGAATTCAAAGTGCTCCAGCAGTTCATCGTAGCTGCGGTACCGATGTTCGGGTTTGCGCGAGAGCAGCCGGTCGATGATGGCGCAGGTTTCATCCGACAAGTTGGGGGCGGCCGGTCTGAGGTGCACGGGAAACCCCTTAATGCGTTTTAGTTCTTCGATGCTGTTGGTATCTTTGGCGTACGGTGGTTTGCCAGCGAGGGCGTGGAAAAGCGCGGCGCCCAGCGAGTACATGTCGCCGCGGTATGTGTCCGGATCGCCATTGAGTTTTTCCGGTGGCACATAAAATGGAGTGGCCCAAAGTTCCTCGGAATCGTCCAAGTCGCCCTGAATCAAAGCCAAGCCGAAATCTACGATTTTGGCGGTTCCGTCGCTGGCAAAGAGAATATTGCCGGGTTTGATGTCGCGGTGAATGAGGCCGGCGCGTTGAGCAACTCGCAGGCCCTGAACGATTTCGGACGCGAGTTGCAGCATCTCTGCTTCCGGCTGAGCCTTGGATTCGCGGATGCGATCGTCGAGGCTGCCGCCGGGCACTAATTCCATGGCAATGTAAAAATGGCCCTGATCCCTGCCCACAGAATACACTTTAACAATGTGCGGGTGACTGAAACTGGCGGTCAGTCGAGCCTCGCGTTCAAATTGAGCCAGCCGGGTCGCGTCCTGCGAGCATTCACGATTGAGGATTTTCAAGGCGACCCGACGGCCCAGCGAGACGTCCTCCGCTTCAAAAACGCGGCTCATACCGCCGATGCCTACCTCGCGCAAAATCGTAAAATGATCGAATTGCGTGCGCACGCGCCAAGCCATGCCGCATTTTGGACAGGCCAGTCGGCTAAATGGCTCCGCCCCTGAAACATCGAGCCGGTGGCCGCAGGATGTGCAGTCGCTAAAAAATGGGGTGGAGGGCGGATCACTCACGACAACATCATAGCTCCGGGCTGGTATCGTGCAAACCCTCGACTGGTCGCGACAACGGTGCGGCTGGCAGTGGTTTGCCTAGCGGCGACAGCTGGAGGTCGCGAACGACGCGGACTGCTGTGATCCGGGCAAAGGCGGGCTGGGTGGTGTTGAAGTGACTGACCACGGCATCGCCTTCAGCCTGCTGCAGGCATTCGAGCACGAGGCGGTGTTGATCGCGCGGATCTTCTTCGCACCGGAGGCTGACCCGGCCGGTCAGCCCGGCGGCAAGGGCGGCATCGGCGAGCTGGTCATCGAGCAGTGAGAGGTCGATCAATTCGCCGAGTCGTTTCACGATGCGGTCGGCTCGTCCGAGGAAAGTGAGAGTTCTCTCTTCGAGGTGGGCACGATCGGACGTGTGCAGTGCGGAGACCGGGTGCCAGAGAGGCTGGTGAGTGAGTGGGCTGATGGTGCCGAGGCGAGTAGGGAGAGCGGGGCCGTGGAGGACGAGTCGTCCTTGGGCCTCCGTTTGGGCGGTCCAGTGTGGGAGTAGGGTGAGTCGGGATCCGTCGGGTTCGTCTGCGGCTTGAATGGCCACGGTAGAGGCGGCTTCGGTCAGGCCGTAACTGGCGCGTACCGGCCATCCGAGGGCCGTGGCCGCTGCTTGCAGCGACGGCCGCAGCGAGCCGCCACCGACGAGGACGGTGCGCATCGAGGGCGGGCAGGTCAGTGCGGCGTGGACCAGATCGAACACCTGCGTGGGGACCAGAGAAACCCGGGTCACGGCCTGGTCAGCGCACAGTCGGCAGAAATCCCGCGGATCCCAGCGGCCGTCCATGGTTACGAGCCGCGCGCCAGCCGCCCAAGCTCTCGCCTCCACCCCGAATCCGCCGACATGAAACCGCGGTAGAACCCGCAGCCACGTGTCATCAGCCGTCACACCCAGAAACGCGTTCACCGAGCGGGCAGAAATAGCCAGAGCCGCCCGCGTAAATCCCGCACAGGCGGGGTGCCCTGAACTGCCCGAGGTGAAAAAATAAATCA
>JALRGB010000505.1 GCA_023253575.1 Verrucomicrobiales bacterium | reverse complement strand
AGTTCGTCATTGATTCCGCAGTTACCAGGGGACGACGGGCTGGGTGGGTTACCGGGTGGCGAAGATCCGGGCGGGGAGGGCGGTGATCGGCCGCCGCCGCTGGACTCGACTCCGCCGGTGGAGGGGACGGTGCCGCCGCCGCCAGCGGACTCACCCTTTCCGGTGTGGCACGAGAGTCCTGCCAAGGCTCGAGCGCTGTCGCAGGCGGAAAAGAAGTGTCTGTTGCTGGTCTTTAGCGGAGCTCAGGGGGAGGCGGGCGGCACCTCTAAACAGCTGAGTGACGAAGTTTTCTCGCAGCCCGCGTTCAATGAATTCGCGTTGAATCATTTGGTCATTTGCGGGTTGTTTTATGCCAAGTCCTCGTCGCTGGATGTGGCGGACCCGGACAAAGTTGCTCGTGCCGATGCCATGGTGGCGATAAAAAAGGCCTTTGGGGTACGAGGGTTTCCGTGTGTGATTCTTTTTGGTCCGGATGGCCGGGAGATTCAGCGTTGGAAGGGGTATGTGACGGGGCGTGGGAGGTCGCAGAGCGAGCAGATTCGCCATGCGGTGGAAGGGCACGAGGCTGTGTTGTTCGAGTCCGAGCGGCGTCGTGAGCGGCTGGCGGCGAAGGGGTACCGCACGTGGACGAGCGCGAAAGGGACGCCCTTATTTGCGCGGTTGATGGAGTGTGATGCGCAGATGGCGCTTTTTCGCGACGAGGCGGGAGCTGACCGCAAGGTGCTCCTCAAGCAGCTAGCGTTGCCAGATCGTGAAATTATCACGCGGCAGCGGCTGGGTAAACCCTTGCCAGAACGGGCGGTGACTCCCGCGGCCGGTGCCGAAACCACCCTGCGATAATGGTTTTTTTCCGGTAAAACCGGCGGTGAGGCCGCCTGATGGAGGGGTTTGAGCGGAGAAGTGAGTGGTTCGCCCCCTGAGAGTGGGAATTTTCTTTGCGTGACGTGCTGCACGCCGCTTTAGGAAGGGCATGGAAAACGTCATCATCATCGGCACTGGTTGTGCGGGCTATACCTCGGCCATTTACACGGGGCGTGCCAATCTCCGTCCACTCGTTCTAGCTGGGACCCAGCCTGGTGGCCAGCTGACCACTACGACCGAGGTGGAAAACTTCCCTGGATTTCCCGAGGGGGTGCAAGGGCCTGAGCTCATGATGAAGATGATGGCGCAAGCGCAGAAGTTTGGCGCTCGATTTGAGTATGAGACGGTGACGAGCATCACCAAGGATGTGGACGATGGGGGGTTTACGGTGGTGACGGACACCCGGACCCATCGGGCCAAGGCGGTGATTGTGGCCACCGGAGCGAGTCCGCGACATTTGGGGCTTCCGAATGAGCAGCAATTAATTGGGCATGGGTTGACCAGTTGTGCGACTTGTGACGGGGCTTTTTACCGGGACGTGCCGGTCTGCGTGATTGGCGGCGGCGACTCGGCCTGCGAGGAGGCTACTTTCCTGACCCGTTTCGCTTCTAAGGTGTATTTGATCCACCGGCGCGATGAACTGCGGGCTTCCAAAATCATGGCGGAACGGGCTTTGGCCAATCCCAAGATCGAGCCCGTCTGGAACAGCACTATTATTGAATACGTGACTGATGCGGCGGGTGAGATGACGCAGGTTCGACTGCAAAACCTACTGACGGGTGAGGAGTCGAGTTTGGACCTGAAGTGTGTTTTTGTCGCGATCGGCCATGTCCCGAACACGGCATTTCTGGGTGGACTGGCCGGGTTGGATGAGAATGGGTATATTCTTCATCATAAGGGAATGATGACGAATGTGGACGGGCTTTTTGCGGCGGGGGATGTGGCAGACCATGTGTGGAGGCAGGCCATCACGGCGGCGGGGCAGGGGTGTGCGGCGGCCATTGAGGTCGAGCGTTATTTGGCCGATGTCTGGGGAGAATAATTCTAACCATCTGCCACGCATGACTCACGCCCCACTGGTCGGCCTTATCATGGGCTCTATTTCTGATTGGAGCACTCTCGAACACGCGGCCCGCACGCTTGAGGAATTCGGTATTCCTTACGAAAAGCGGGTTGTTTCGGCTCATCGCACGCCTGACCTGCTGGTCAGTTATGCGACGGGCGCCGAGGCTCGCGGATTGAGATGCATTATTGCTGGGGCTGGAGGGGCGGCGCATTTGCCGGGGATGACGGCGGCGATGACGGTGTTGCCAGTTCTCGGGGTGCCGGTGGAATCCAAGGCGTTGAAGGGCATGGATTCG
>JALRGB010000117.1 GCA_023253575.1 Verrucomicrobiales bacterium | reverse complement strand
CAGCTCGGCGCGCAGCCAACACCATCCCAGACACCACCCATTGATCCGCCATCCCAGCGACACATGTGGATGTCTCGCATCTTTAAACCGTGAGATGCAATCGAATCCACTCCCCTCCCAAAAAATCGTTCGGCGAGGCGTTCGCCGCCGCCACTGTAGCTGGGGACGTTGGCCCCGGTTTTCACAATTGGCCCACAGGCCACATCCTTCAAACAGCGTAAACGAATGCACTTATGCGATTACGAATCCGGTCGTGTGCCAAAAAATCGTTCGGAGAATCGTTCGGAGAGACGTTCGGCGCCGCCACCGGGGTCAGCGCCCCCAGCTAGAGAAAATCCGCTCTGGCGTGCGCACCACTTCCCTCAAGACACGGACCACCGCTACCACCCGCCCTCCCGCTACCGCACCGCTTGGCGTTTACCCATGGCCACGGCTGTCTTGATCGGCGCTTCATAGCGTCGGATAATCTGTTCCCAGTTATGCTCTTCGGTGACATAACGTCGGCCATTTTGCATCACTTCGGCCCGCAACTCGGATTCTTGCAGAATCCGGCGGGCCCGCCGCAAGGCCATCCGGAACTTGCGGTGGCAGTCGCCAATGACCCACTTCTCCTGATGATTGAGCGGTTCGCCATTGACCTGACGGCCCATGGCCTCGCGATACAACGGCACATTCATCCACGTCATCTTGACCCCGACTTGGCCGTACCCATGCACCGCCTCCCGCGGGGCATCCTCATCTTCCAAAATATCAATCTCTGGGTCAGAAACCGTCGATCGCAATCCATCCACCCCGTGCACAACCGGAATACACCCGAGCATCATGGCCTCCAGCTGGGCCAGCCCAAAAGGCTCATACAAACTGGGCATCAGGAAAAAATCACTGCCCGCATAAATGCGGATTACAGCCTCGCGGTTGATGAATTTGTCCTTGGCATACAAGACCCGGCTGAGCGCCGGCTGCCCGTGCACCTCCTCCAGAAACTCCCGCACCCGCGGGTCATTGTTGCTGTTGCTGCCCGCCAGGATCCATTGCGCCGATCGATGACGCTGCAAAAACCCCAGAACTTCGTCCATCACCAAGTAAAATCCCTTCTGCAAAGGGTCAAAACGGCCCACCCACGCATACAAAACAGCCTCGGGGTTTTCCTCCAACCCCAATAACCGCTGCAACGCCAGCTTGTTCGCCCGCTTAAACTCCAGCAATTCATCCACCCCTGCGCCGGTCTTCGTCTTCACCAGCGGCTGAAAGCCGTCTTTCTGCAACGCCGGCGCCCCCACGGGATCGTAATCAGAAGAAATCGCATGATGCATGTCATACAACCGCCCCTGGTTAATTTTATCCGAGAGGTTTTTGAGCAACAAGTCAAAGGTGTCCCGCTGAAAAAGCGAACGCACATAATTCTGGTTAGCAATGACCACATGCGCCTCATAGACTGCCGCCTCCAGCGGGGAATAATTCCCGTAGTTGTTTGCCAATGGAGTGGCTGCCAACCCCAGCGCCGCCCGCGCATGCTCCGGATGCCGCTGCTCATCATACGTGTTGTGCAGCATGAAAATTTTACCCACCGCATAACTCGGCGGCAATAACCCCAAACACGGCCCCGTCAGCCAGTCGTGCACCATCACAAAATCACACTCGCCAGAAAATGTCGCCAACGCACCCCGAGTCGGCCCCGTCCCGTTTAGCCGCGGCGCAAAAAAAGCCGCCGCCCGGTTAAATAACATCGCCGTCCGAAATAACGGGTCGTCACCCAATGTCTCTTCGTGGTTACCCCGAAAATAAAGATGTCCGAAATTACCAAAAAAAAGATCGTGCGCCACCGCGTAAACCCACGTCCGCGTCGCCGCCTCATACCGCTGCAATAAACGAAATTCCGCCCACCGCGGCATCCCCGGCCAATCCAACGGCAACTCCGCTCGCTCCCCCGTGTCCTCCCACCCGCCTTCCGCCAAAATCGGCCTCAACCCCGGTACAATCACTCTCACATCCGCCCCCAAAACCGCATTCAACTCAGCCGGAATCGTCTTCGATACTTCACCCAACCCCCCAGCCTTCGCCGGATCACGCTCAATCGTAATCCATAGACCGCGCCACCCCTGAGTCGCCTCCCGCCCGGTCACCAATGGCTTCGCCGATCCAATGCGAGCCAACGAGGCTTCAGCCAATTTCTTCCTCCGCCCTGCGGAGACCACGGAAATCGGAGAGGTTACTGATTCAACAAGAGCAGACATCCCGCGACAGTATAACAGAAAAAGGCGTCCGTGTCGTCCGACTATGAAATAAACCCCCGAAAATTTCACTCTCGAACGACACGGACTGATCTCAAACAAGCGATTCCCATGCCATGATCGGCGTCGAAGTTGGTTTTTTGCTGGTTTTTTCCCGTGTTTTTTTCCCGCGCGTTCCGCCGCGCCGTGCGGCCCGTCCACTTCACAGCGCGCGGCCCGCCGTGCGGCCCGCCGGGCAAAGCCTCATCTTGCCCTGAGGCCGCCTCTCTCTTTATTCACCAGCCATGCGCATTCTCTCTGGCATCCAGCCAACAGGCCGCCCCCACCTCGGAAATTATTTCGGCATGATGCAGCCCGCCATTGGCCTGCAACATGAAGGCGAAGCCTTTTATTTTATCGCTGACTATCACGCCCTGACCACCATTCACGACCCGGTCGTCCTCCGCGACCATTGCCGCGAACTGGCTCTCGACTTCCTCGCCTGCGGCCTGGACCCGGCTCGAGCGACCTTTTTTCGCCAAAGCCACGTTCCTGAAGTCACCGAATTGGCGTGGTTACTCAGCTGCGTCACTCCGGTCCCGATGCTGGAAAATGCTCATTCATTCAAAGACAAAACCGCCCGCGGTTTTGTCCCCAGCACCGGCCTTTTCACCTACCCAGTGCTGATGGCCGCCGACATCCTTATCTATGACAGCGACGTTGTGCCCGTCGGCCAAGATCAAAAACAACATCTGGAAATGACCCGCGACATCGCCGCGAAATTTAATGCCCGCTACGGTCAAGACCTGCTCAAATTGCCGAAACCCATGATCCGCGAAGCCAGTGCCGCGGTGCCGGGCCTCGATGGACAAAAAATGAGTAAAAGTTACAACAATACTGTCCCGCTCTTCGAAGAAGAAAAACCGCTCCGAAAAAAAATCATGGGCCTCAAAACCGACTCCGTCGGCGTCGACGAACCCAAAGACCCCGATGCCTCCAGCATCGTTCAATTCTACAAACTCGTCGCCTCCGAGACCGAGGTCGCCGCCATGGAAGCCAGCTTCCGCGCCGGGGGGTATGGCTACGGCCACTATAAACAACAATTGTTCGATGCCCTCTGGGAACACTTTCGCCCCGCCCGCGAACGCCGTACCGCCCTCGCCGCTGATCCCGCTTACCTCGATTCCATCCTCGCCGAAGGCGCCGCCAAAGCCCGTCCGCTCGCCCAATCGGTCATGCAACGAGTCCGCGCCGCCTGCGGCCTGTAACCGCTTTACCTCCTCGCCTGAATGCGCCAGCCGGGCACCCGTGCAGACTCCCATGGATCGATACGGAAAATCCGCCGTTTTCTTAGATCGATCTGAGGCAACTATGTAGCGTGTCCCAGATTCTTCCATTCTTTGATTCTTTGGTAAGAGTATCGCTCGCGGCGGTGGCCGCGGCCTCCATTGGCTGGGCGCCGCCAGCCGCGGCTGCCACGGAACCAAAATTCCTCAGCAACCCACGCCAGCTCACGCTCGACGGGCGCCGAGCTGGCGAAGGGTATTTCTCAGCAGATGGACGAAAACTCGTCTTTCAATCGGAACGCGAACCCGGGAATCCATTTTATCAGATTTACTTGATGGATCTGGAGACAGGCGACACGACCCGCGTCTCTCCCGGCGTCGGCAAAACGACCTGCGCGTGGATCCATCCGGATGGCGAAAACATCCTGTTTGCCAGCACGCACGAAGACGGAGCCTCCCGGGAAAACCAAGATCGTGAAATCGCGCTTCGAGCGGAGGGGAAGCAGCGGCGATACGCGTGGGATTACGATGAATCCTTTGAAATCTACAGCGCCCCGGCGGCGGGCGGCGCGCCGCGACGGCTGACGGCGGCAAACGGATACGACGCCGAAGGCGCCTATTCACCGGACGGCGGCCGCATCGTCTTCGCCAGCAATCGCGACGCCTACGCCCGCACGCTGACCGCCGAGGAGAAAGAAAGAATGGAGGTCGATAAGCAATATTTTTGCGACATCTACACCATGAAGGCAGATGGCACCGACGTGCGCCGCCTCACCGAGGCGCCCGGTTACGACGGCGGGCCGTTTTATTCCGCCGATGGAACCAAAATCTGCTGGCGTCGATTCGACGAAAAGGGCGAACGCGCTGAAATCTGGACGATGAAGGCGGATGGCACGGGCCAGCGCCAAATCACCACGCTGGGGGCCATGTCATGGGCCCCGTTTTTTCACCCGAGCGGCCAGTACCTCGTCTTTGCTACCAATCTTCAAGGGTTCGATAATTTTGAGCTCTACATGGTGGATGCGGATGGGGCGCATGCCCCAGTCCGCGTGACGGATGCCCCTGGATTTGATGGACTTCCGTCGTTTTCGCCGGACGGCCGCACGCTGTCGTGGACAAGTAATCGCACCCCCGAAAAAACGAGTCAGATTTTTCTCGCCGGATGGGATCATGCGGCGGCCTGCCAGGCGCTGGGACTCCTAGGCGCGGCTGACGCAGCCGTATCTCCGCCACCACCAGCACCCGCGCTGGTGCCGGAGATTTCGGCCGACGACCTGAAGGTGCATGTGACGCGGCTGGCCTCGGAAGAAATGGAAGGTCGGTTACCGGGCACCCGGGGCGAACAACTCGCTACCCAGCATGCAGCCGACGCTTTTGCCTCGTTCGGACTGGTTCCAGCCGGCGAAAATGGCGGGTATTTCCAGCCGTTTACCTTTACCGCCGGTGTAGAGCTCGGCCCCAAAAACTCATTGGGGGGCCCAGGCGTCGGGGCCACGACAGCGAGCCCGCAGGTCGATACCGACTGGCGACCCCTCTCATTCTCCTCCCTCGGCGAAGTGGCCGCTATGCCGGTCGTTTTCGCCGGGTATGGCATTGAATTGTCAGACGACGGCCCGGACCTGCCGGCTTATTCATCGTACTTCCATCTCGATGTCAAAGACAAGTGGGTCATGGTGCTGCGGTACCAGCCAGAGGAGGCGGCGGCGGGCCAGCGGGGGCGTTTTATTCAAGCCAGCGGACTGCGATTCAAGGCCATGACGGCGCGCCAGCGCGGGGCCAAAGGATTAATTGTCGTCAGCGGCCCGAATGCCAAGGTGCGCCAGCAACTGGTGCCACTGACATTCGACGCCTCGCTGGCCGGGTCCGGGCTGGCCGCCATTTCGGTCACCGATGCGGTCGCTCAAAACTGGCTATCACTCGCCGGCCGGGATCTGGCTTCGCTGCACACCGAACTCGACCGCGGCCAGCCAGTCGCAGGCTTTGAAATCAAAGATCTATCGCTCGCCGCCACCGTTGATATCACTCAAGAAATGCGGGCCGGCCGCAATGTGGTAGCCATGCTCCGAGCCCCGTTGGCTCCGGGCACCAACAGTCCCGCCGCCCACCCGGAGCCCGCCGTGCTGGTCGGCGCGCACATCGATCACCTCGGCCGTGAAGGCGGTGGCAATTCCCGGGCCACCGATGCCGAAAAAGGAGAAATCCACTTCGGCGCCGATGACAATGCCTCTGGTACCGCCGGGGTCTTCGAGATCGCGCAATGGATGGCCGCCGAACAGGCCGCCGGCCGCCTGACCCTGAAGCGCGACGTCATCTTCGCCTGCTGGTCCGGCGAGGAAACCGGGCTGCTCGGGTCGTCCCACTTCGTGAAATCACTCGCCAAATCATCCAAGGGCGACGAAAGCGCCAAACTCGACGGCGTGCTCGCCGCCTGTCTGAACCTCGACATGATCGGACGACTCAATTCATCGCTCGTCCTGCAAGGACTGGGATCGTCCGACTGGTGGAAACCACGGATCGAAAAACGCAACGTCCCAGTCGGCCTGAACCTCACCCTGCAGAGCGACTGCTACGCCCCAACCGACACCACCAGCTTCTACCCCCGCGGGGTGCCCATCCTTAACGCGTTCACCGGCAACCACGACGACTACCACCGCCCCACCGACACCGCCGATAAAATCAACTATCAAGGAGCCGCCCAGATCACCAAATTAATGGGCCTCATAGCCCGCGACGTCGCCACCGAGGAAACAACGCCACCATGGAAAGAATTCACGTCTAGCGCCCAACAGGGCCAACGCTCCGCCATGCGGGCGTATCTCGGCACCGTGCCAGATTATAGTCAGGGCGACGAGCCCGGGGTCAAGCTCAGCGGCGTTTCCGCCGTCGGCCCGGCCGCCAAAGCCGGGGTCAAAGGGGGTGACTATATCATCGGCTTGGCCGGTCGCGAAATCCTCAATATCTACGATTACACAGCCATCCTCGGAGAACTGAAAGTCAATGCCGAAACCGAAATCATCGTCAAACGAGGTCAGGAAAAAGTGACTCTGAAAATCACCCCCACCTCGCGAGATTAACCACCCGCCACACCGCCCCTCTACTGACACCATTCCCCATGGCCGACCTCGTCCCCGTCACTTGCCCAAGCTGCTTCGAAGAAATCGAGGTGGCCGCCCCCTCGCTGGATGAAACCCCCTGCGAGGTGGATTACGACTGCGAGGTGTGCTGCCGTCCCATGGTAATCCGGTTCTACGAATGGGACGGCGAAATCACCGGCGATGCCGCCGGCTTGGGTGAATAATTCACCCTGCTCGCTACCGGCCGATTACGACAGCTCTTTCACCGCCCAGCCGTCGCGGTAACTCGGACGCACCAGCGCGTTAGCCGCTTCATGGTTGGTGAAACGCATATCCGCGGAGTGCCAGTCGAGCTTTTTGCCTGGGAAGCGGGCCGCAATGGTCCCGAGCAGGCCAGTTTCGGTGAGCGGTGCGCCGAAGCTAAACGGGGAGGTCGTCTTCACTTTGCCTTCGCTGAGGATGGACTCGATGAAGTGGTGGTAATGGTTGCGGGGCTCGAGTTTTGGCAGCTCGACTTTTCGTCCGAGGACGCGCGGGGTGGCGTAATGCGGGAGCAGCAGGGTGCCCTCTTCTCCGATGAACAAGGCGCCGCCGCCGGGGATGGTGGCTCCTTGAAACAGAGCCGGATCCGGCTGCCGGCCGCCATCATACCAAGTCACTGGCAGCGGGCCGGAGGTCATCGGCGTGGCCGCAAATTCATAACGATAAATCGCCCAGTCCGGCCAGTTTTCTTTGCGGAATTCCTCCGAATCCGCCCATTCTTTCGGCACTTCCGCCTGCACCGAGGTGGGAGGCACCAGATCGAGTGCTTTGAAAGGAGTATCCAAAATGTGACAGCAAAAATCGGCGATGGGACCACCCCCGAAATCCTGCCAGCCGCGCCAGTTAAACCGGTGGTAAATGTCTTTTTTATACGGCCGGACCGGGGCCACTCCGAGCCAATGGTCCCAGTTCAGCCCCTCTGGAACCGGGTCCGCTCCCGCCGGCCGGCCGCGCTGAGGAAAGGTCGCTGAGGTCCACGCGTGAATTTCCTTCACTTTCCCGATCACGCCGGTTTTCAGCAATTCGACGGCCGAGCGGTATTCGTATTCCGACTGGATTTGATTCCCCATCTGAGTGACGAGCTGGGGGCGGCTGGCGCTGGCCTCAGCCACGGCGCGGGCCTCAGCGATGGTGCGCGTCAATGGTTTCTGGCAATAAACGTGTTTGCCCTGACGCATCGCCTGCAGCGTCATCGAGGCGTGCATATGATCGGGCACGGTCACATTGACGGAGTCAAACTGGTCCGCCATGTCACCGAGCAACTCCCGCCAGTCCTGCACAAATTTGGCCTGTGGAAAGGCGGCCCGGGCTTCCGCGGCCGCGGCCACATCCACATCACACAACGCGACCACCTCGATCTTGCCGCTGCCGGCCAAGACCTGCAGGTCGCTCCACGCTTGATTGGAGCATCCAATGGCCGCGTGGCGGACTTTGCCATTCGGCGAAGCGGCGAGCACACGGGCTGGAATGATAGTCGGGAAGGCCAGGCCCGCGGCAGTCGCGGCAGTGGTGCGAAGAAACGATCGACGTGAATTCATAGAGTGAGGTCGGTGATGGATCGGGGTCGGGGTTTACCGGCACGGTGCCGGAGGATCGAGCTGATCCGCCGGGCATCCGGCCCAAGGACCATCACATCACATCACGCTCTGATGACAAGTCCCCAGTCACGGAATGTCCGACTCAGGTCCGAGCCCCAGCACGGGTGGCCATCGCCTCCCCCATCCACGCATACACTTCCCGCTGCCGCGATGACTCTTGCTCAAGATCCCCAGCCAAATGAACACGCCCCGCCTCAAATATCGTAATCACTGAGGATCCGCCAAAGCGGAAATATCCTTTCTCCGCCCCCTTGGCCACCGCTACCCCAGGCCGGAACGTCTGCACAATACTCCCAACATTCGTCGCCCCAATCTCCAATACCAACACCAAGCCGAATCGCTCCGTCTCCACCCGCGTCAAAACCCGCTTGTTCTCCCACAGCCACGCCAGCCGCCGACGCAATGCCATCGGACTCACCGATCCTAACACCCCATTTAAAAGCCGCGGCGCCGAGGGCACACCACACACCGGAAAATGAAATCGATGGTAATCGACCGGACACAACCTCGACAAAACCAACGACCCACGCGCAAAACGCTCCGCTAAAGCATCGTCGCCTAATAACGCTGGCATATCGAATTTCTGGCCCTTCACAAAAAATCCGTCCATCAAACCCACATCCGCCACCGCCAAATGCCGGCCGTCCGCTGGAAAAATCACCGTGTCCGCGTCCGCCACCACCGGCCGAGCCTGCGCCCGCAATCGTCGATAGAAAAACTCATTGAAGCTGGCAAACGAGTCGGTCGCCTGCGCAAATTCTTCCGGATCCAAGCCGTACTGGGCAATAAACGGCTCAATCATGTCCCGGCTGCGCTCGGAATCCATCAGCCATCCGTAGAATTGTGAGAAACAAGGGTGTTTGACGAGGGCGTGCAGAGCCAATCCGCCGGAACGGGTGCCATAGATCCAACGAAGAAACGCGCCGCCATAAACCTGCTCGGTTTCAACTCGACCGGTATGGCGATTCAAGAATTCAATAGGATCGTCGTATGTCATGATAAACATGGGTGAACGGGCGAGCTGGTCGCCCGACGGCGGCGCTGGGCACGCCCGGCCGCCAGCGCAAACAACATGAAAACTAGCCAGCTCGCCCCCACAAAAACCACCCCGCCACGCCGCTGAAAATCCAGCCCTCCCCACAACGCCGTTAACGTCTCAGCCGGTTGCCCGAACGACGTCCACACCACCGAGGAACCGTACAGCGTGATCAATAACATCGCCAAAATAACCCCGGACCGGCGACCGCGAGCCGTGAGTATGGCCGCCGTCATGGCCGCCAAGGAAGCCGCCAGCCAGATCCAGACGCTCCCAGCCGACTGCCACACGCCCCAGCAGGGGACATCGTGACCAGAGGCCAGCCCCGCCCACGAAACAGCCACGTTGAGGAGCACGACCACCATCCATAATTCAGAAGGGGCACAGCGGTCGGTCCAGTCGGCCGCAGGTTGAGCTTGTTCGCAAGTCCACCGCACACTGGCCGGTCTCAAGAGGACCCACAACAGGCCGGCCATGACAGCCACCCCTCCAAGGGCCGCCAAATAATACCAGACGGGGGTGCCGTCATCGGCCGCCACATGAGTTGTCACATACGGCCAAGCGTCCGCAGCCAAAGCCAAGGCAACGATCAGCGACGACACCAGAAAGCTGGCCGCTTCCGCCATGACCAGGCGCCGGGCCCATCGCCGGGCGAGAATTAATCCGAGCCCAAGCGTCAACGCCCAGGCCACCCAGACGGGGTTTTCCAGCCACAACCGGACCAACTCGGCCCGGTCCATCGGGGCCGCGTCAGGATCATGGCTGACCAAACACCAGACTCCCTCGCCAGCGATGAAAAAAGCGGAAAAAAGATAGACCAGCCCGAGCAGCGCCAGCGTCCAGTGGCGATTATGATGCACCGAGGTGACCGGAGGCAGCGGCGGAGGCACCTCGCGCGGGACCCGCGGCGAGCTGGCCATGATTTCCCGCAGGCTTTCCGCCACAGGACGCTCGCTCAAATCAATCGCCCTGATGCCAGGGTCCGCATAGTCGTCCTCCTTCGCCGCAGGAAGCGGCGGAGGCAGGATCAACGGGGGAACATCAGACGGCGGTTGAGACATCGGCAGATGATCATTGTCGCGAGCTCATGGCATTCGCCAAGTGGAACGGTGAAGGAGAAAAAACCATCAGACACGACGCTGAATCGGATGCGCACCGGCCGCATCACACACCTGCGCGGCCACCCACCCCTCCGAGCCGGAAAGTGGATTTCCCGCATCCGGCTCAACTGTAGGTAGTTTTACCCCCTTACGGAGACAATCTCACAGAGGCGAGGCCAGTCTTATCGTTGTATCGTTCGCCTCGCGCTCGGGTGAAGCGAGGTTAAAGCTCACACTCTGAGCCGCTCCAGGCCCCGCAAAATAGAATCCACCACGGAGGCCTCTGGAGGGCCCTGCCGTGCCGTCCAAATCATTCCACTGATACAACAATCCGTTTTGATCGTAGGTCCCATAGTAGCTGGAGCTGCCGGAGTAGGCGCCGACGTCGGTGAGGTAGTTCTGGGTGGGATCGATGTAGCGTGATTGCGGGACACTGTAGAAGAAGCTGCCCGAATAGTCGTCGATGAAGTTCACCATGTTGAACGCATCACCCACCTGATTGCCCGGGGCTCGGTTGCTCTGGGTGGCATAGAGGTAATAGCCACCTCGCCCGGAATTGAGATCCTGACTGTAATAGGCGGCCTTGTACCATTGGTCTTCGTTGGGAATGAAGAACATAGGAGCAGACCCAGTATTCGGGTTGATGAGATTTCGCACGACTGTTGCTCCCTGCGTGACCCCTTGCAGGCGATAGGCACCGTCCTCGGTTGTGGTTGAATCTAGTTGGCCGACGAACTGACCGTTGGACATCCAGTTAGCAAATCGCGCCGCATCAAACCAGCTGACAAAGGCGATAGGCCGTCTTGAGCTATCGCCCGCATTGTTCATCGCCGAATACATGTAATTTCCGGATGATCCACTCCGCTGGATCCCGGCACTATTCAGGGAGTTGGTCATGCCCGGGTCATAAAGCCCATAAGGATCGGTTTTGGCGATGGCATTCAAGAATGCGCAGTACTGACCAATAGTGACTTCGTATTTCCCGATCCAGAACGGCTTGTTGACCGCTCCAAATCCGGTCTTGTCCTTACGATTCCTAGGGTGACCCACCTTGACGAGATCGTAACCCATGACGGCCGGGTTCTCTGCTTCGCTGATCAAGCGGAAACCACCATTGGAGCCAGAGGCCGCGGCGTTTCCACCGATGCTATAAGTCGACTGAAGGTAGGTGAAATAGGACGTCCATCCGCCGCCCCTCAGGATGATGGAAGGGCTACTTTTCGTGGCGGGATCGATCATCTCCCAGACACTCCCATTCATGTCGTAGGTACCGTATGGGCCTTTGCTTCGAGTGAAGCTACCCACGTTCGTGGAATAGTTTTGCTGACTGTCCAGACTGAGCTGCTGGGTGATTGATAATTTACCTTGATAAAGAAGGTTTGCAGAATTTAACGAGTCGCCGGGTGTATTGATAGGAGGGTTGTTGCTATTGGTCGCATAGAGCGTGTAACCACCCACGTTATTGTTCAATGTGGGATTATAATAAGCGGCCTTGTACCATTCGTTTTCCGTAGGGATAAAATAAGTCGGGGGCGCATCCGTATTCGGATTGACCTTATTTCTGGGCACCGCAAGCCCGCACTTTGCCTGCTTACTCAGAAGATTATAGGCCCCGTTTTCTGTCGTTCTTTTGGTCTGGCGTCCCGAGGGCTGCCCGTTGCTCATCCAATTGGCAAATCGCGCCGCGTCAAACCAGCTGACGTAGGTGATCGGACGATGCGCCGCCGTGGCCTCTGGAATCTGTACCAGTCCGCTGGGCGGAATCACCCTGTAACGGTATCGTCCTGGTGAACCCGTCCTAGCAATGCCCGCCACCTGGAGATCGGTCGCCATCTTGGGGTTATACAACCCGTGGGGATCAAACTGAGCCACCGCGTTGAGAAAGAGCATGTACTGCCCGATCGTAATATCGAATTGGCCCATGCGGAACTCATGATCAACCGAGCCCACTTGGGTAGCCGGATCGGCGGCATTTCCGGAATGTGCAACTACCACCGAAGCCATATTAATGGACCCGGTCACCGCTGTCCCTTGACTGCTGGTTCCCTTCTGAGAAGCCCTGGCCAACGAGGGCGCCATGACTAAGACGGCAATGGCAGCCGCAGGAATGGCTGCAGAAACAAGGAAATGGGCGTGCTTAAGTGATGTCATGCTTGCGAACTTTTTTAATAATACTTGCCAAACGTGGCCCTCGGAAGGGTGGCAATCAAGTCGGAGAAAATTTCCTTTTTGTCACTTTACGCCGAGCTGGGGCTAGGCGCTCCCGGGAACGCCCAGCTTCCTTCCCGTCGTCGGCCTGCGCGCTATCCACCTGTCACAACTCCCAACGCGTACAACCGTAAGCGAAATCCTGCCGGTAAATCCTGCCGGTAAGATTTCGCCGTTTTCGGAGTCGACCAGAGGTCTAGCCCTTAGGCCACACTCTGAGCCAGCTCCCTCTTACGTCGGCGGAGGGCCCGCCCGCCGATCAAACACGTTCCCAGTAGAGCCAAGACATCAAAACCGGCAAGGCTCGACTCAGGCACCGCCGCTGGACTGTGAGTCACATCAGCGCTCCAGCTTTTGCTAATGGCACCACTTCCGCCAACAGACATTACCACCAGCAAAACATTGCCGCCGGCAGGAGCCATGATGCTAAAAGTACCGTTCTGTGAACTTCCTTGGTCCCCGAGATAACCTGTGGCAAGATTGGTGGGGTCAAAAGCATTATCGTACAGCGAGAAAAAGGAAGATACGTCTTGCGTAGTGGCAACACTCACCAAAGAACCCACTACCACGCTCAAAGAATGCGTGACGAAGTAGGTAGGGTTATTATTAAAATCGCCGGGGAAGGTCTTCGGAGATCCTGCTACGCTGCTGTTCGCATCGCGGAGCAGTCGCTTCGACCCTTGAATGGCTTCCGTACCATCCCACGTGTGGGAGTAGGTTGTCACGGCAGCGTGAGCAGGAATACTCAAGCCGCACAGGACGGCCGCTGCTGCAATCAATAAAAGTTTTTTCATAGAGGTGTAGTAATTATTGATAGGATAGCATAGGTTATGTGAAATAAGGAGGGAATGGGATTAAGCGCACAAGAATATCCGACCCTGCAACTTGTTAAGTTTAGAATAGAAATCATAGACGCCGCATTAATCATTAGCAAAGATAGTGCCAATTCGCTTCTATTGAATTAAGTCGTTGATTATCAATTTTTTAAATATTAATTAAGGTTAGATTTAAGGAAAATCTTTCTCGTCTTACCACTATCTTACGAAGTTTATGTCAGGTTTTCCGACGATCTTATCCGCTTTGATTTTCATCGAGCAAGTAAACCATTGATTTCCAATGGCCTGTGATAGTATAAGCCTTGTAAATTTTATCGACAGTAGCGCTGAAAAGGCGAATTAAATCTATTTATTTATAACTAATATGATAATTATATAAATACAGGATAGGGATGCTCAAATGAGCTAACGGCGCCAAGAGAGGCAAAGAGGTGTGCCGAGGTTTTGGCAAAGGGCGATTATTCCATCACCAAGCCAAACACGTCGTTAAAGTACGTTGAGGCCCAATTGTCCACGATCCTCCGCTTTGTTTTCTGGTCGGCGGTAACAATTCCCAGATTATAAAGACCACCGCCGAGGCCCCGGCCGTTAGCACCACCGTCAGCAAGATTTTCATCAATCGTTGTCTGGGTAAGTCCCATCAGCCCGAACGTATTGTGAAGGGCACCGCCGGCAGCCAAACCACCGGTGCCGGCCTCAGCGATGTTGCCGGTGAACTGACAGCGATTGATTTGCGTCAACGGCGTGTCATTGTCCACACCCGTTGCCATGATGGCACCACCGGAAGCGTTTCTTCCCACCGCCTCATTACGAAGGAAGGAATTCCATTCGACCAACAGCGTCGATCGTTCGTTAAAGAGTGCACCTCCGCCAGCATTTGCTTCCCCAGTGGTGCTCAGCGCACGGTTGCCCCTGAACCGACAGCTGTCGATCTCGGTCACACTCCCCGTCGAATCCACAGTCCCGGGCCGCGTCGCGATCGCTCCACCGAACGCTTTTTCATTGGCGCCGCTTCCGCGGGCGGTGTTGTCGTCGAACACGCATTTGATAATATCGAGCTGGCTGCGTCCGAAATTTCCAATCGCCCCGCCGTAATTCGTGCCGCCCGCGGCCACCTCATTACCGATAAACGTACAGTTATCGATCATGGCAACCGAGTCGGTGACGTTGCCAATCGCGCCGCCAAACGCGTATCTTCGCCCACCACTGGCCACATTATCGACGAACAGGCAGTGGCTCGCCACCAGCGTGGCAAAGCCGCTGTTAACGACCGCACCGCCACCCACAACGTCCGATCCTTCGATGTCCATCGTCCGGTTGTTACGCATCGTGACGCGCATCAGTCGTAATGTTCCCCCATCGTTGAGGATCGCACCACCGCGCGTGACGGTGATGGTCGTTAGATCGTCCTGCCTCTTATTGCACCCATCAGCAATCGTGACGTTGTTGACGGACAAGCTCGATTTCGGTACCAGATTGAAGACACGATGCGTGTTATTCCCGCTGAACGTCATTCGCGACGCGCCCGGCCCGTCGATTATCAGCTCACTAGTGATTTCCATCGGGCCGTTAGTAAAAATGATGGTGCCCGAAAGATGCTTCTTAAAACGAATCGTATCAGCCTGAGCCTCTTCGTTCGCGCTAGTGATGGCCGCTCGCAGTGACCCTTGCCCAGAATCAGCGAGATTCGTAACCGTAATGGTTCGAGCCATTGTAGGTGACGAAAAACACAGCACACTTGCCATCGTAAGGGAGAGGCCCAAGGAATAGTTCTTCATATGACTCTTATCTTTTTCTGCTAGGAAATCGCTTTTGCCTAATGGAAAATCTGACCTTTAACGTGGGCGCAGGCCATCCCGGAGCATGGAAACTAGGGCCCTTTCCAAATGATCAAATCATACCCTGCTGCAGAGTAGAAGAGTCCGCTGATCGAGGCATTATTTGGACGATATCATGAGAACCACTTTTGTTTTATCTGTGCTGTTGTTGTGGTGGCTGGGAGTCCACGGCCCGGCGGGAGCCGCGGAACGGGCTCCTTTCAACACCGAGCCGTCACCCACCCAGCCCCTGACGGCCCAGGAGGCGGCGCAACAATGGAAGCGGCCTGAAGGATTCACCCCCACCGTGTTTGCCGCAGAACCAGACGTCCAGCAACCCATCGCCATGGCCGTGGACCACCGGGGCCGACTCTGGGTGGCCGAATGTTACACCTACGCCGAACACAGTGTGGGCTGGGAATCGGAGCTGCGGGACCGAATCGTGATTTTCGAAGACACCGATGGCGATGGCCGACATGACCAGCGCACCGTTTTCTGTGAGGGGCTCCACAAGCTGACCAGCCTAGAAATCGGATTCGGCGGGGTCTGGGCTCTCACTCTGCCGGAACTGGTTTTCATTCCGGACGCCAATGGTGATGACCGCCCGGATGGCCCGGCGGTGGCGAAACTCGACGGATTCGAATGGCAGGTGAATCATCACACCGTCGCCAACGGCCTGCGCTGGGGGCCGGATGGCTGGCTCTACGGTCGGCATGGCATTCAGGCGGTTTCCTCTCTGGGAAAACCCGGCACCGAGGAATCCGCCCGCATGGAGATGAATGTCGGCATCTGGCGCTATCATCCGCAGCGGGAGTCGCTGGAAGTGGTGTGCGTGGGCACCACCAATCCCTGGGGCATGGACTGGAATGAGTTCGGTGATGCTTTTTTCATCAATACCGTCATCGGCCATCTGTGGCAGGTCATTCCCGGAGCGCACTACCGGCGCATGTATGGAAGTGATCTCAATCCCCATACGTATGAACTCATCGAGCAGCATGCCGACCACGTGCACTGGGCCGAGGGGGAAAAATGGAATGACTGGCAGCGGCTGGGCACTACCGATGCCACCTCCGCGGCCGGGGGAGGTCATGCCCATACCGGACTGCTGTTTTACTCCGGCCCTAACTGGCCGGAATCCTGGCAGGGGAAACTGCTGACGATCAATTTTAACGGTCGCCGCCTCAACGTGGAGGATGTGGTACGCAACGGTTCAGGGTATGTGGGCCAACACCAGCCGGACATCGGATTTGCGGCCGACCCGTGGTTCCGCGGCATTGATCTCGTCTCCGCGGCAGATGGAGGCGTTTTCATTGCCGACTGGTCCGACACCGGAGAGTGCCATGATGACAGTGGCGTGAACCGGCTCTCGGGGCGCATTTACAAAATAGCGCACGGCACTCCGAAACGCCCAGAGGTTTCCGACGTGGGCCAACTTGCCCCCGCCGCCCTGCTTCCCCTGCTGGAGGCCAAACATGAATTTTTCGCCCGTCACGCCCGGCTCCGTCTTCAGGAGTTGGCGGTGGCCGGCACCGACTTGACGGCCGTCAAAGCGGACCTCCTGCGAACCTTCGCCGAACACCCCAGCACCATCGCAAAACTACGGGTCCTGTGGGCGCTTCACGCCATCAAGGGCACCAACGCCGATTTTTTGCGGGCTCAACTGAACCACGCAGATGAGTATATCCGGATCTGGGCGATCCGGCTGCTGCTGGACGACCGCGAAGCCGCCGCCAGCGATCCTGCCACCCCGGCGGCTCTGATGGCCCTCGCCGAAAAGGAAACCACCGCCCCCGTCCGCCGCGCCCTGACCTCCGCCCTGCAACGCGTGCCG
>JALRGB010000171.1 GCA_023253575.1 Verrucomicrobiales bacterium | reverse complement strand
TCGTTCACTTCCGTCCTGCTGGAATTTGAACCGGGCCATGAGCCAGATGGAGAAGCCGTGGCTCAAGAGCTGGCCGCAGCGCTCGGCTCCTCCCCTCCCCCACCCCGCCCGCCACTACGCATTGCCGTGACTTATAACGGGCCCGATCTCGGGCGGGTGGCCGAACAGGCTGGCTTGAGTGAACGCGAGGTAATCGAGGTCCATTGCCAGCCGGTCTATCGCGTCTATTCGCTGGGATTCGCCCCGGGCTTTCCGTATTTGGGTGACTTGGACCCGCGGCTGCGAGTACCGCGACTGGCCACGCCGCGAGTACGAGTGCCTGTGGGCGCGGTCGCCATCGGGGGTGAACACACCGGCATTTACCCGGTGGCCAGCCCTGGCGGATGGAATTTGATCGGGCAGACCGAGGCGCGATTGTTTCAACCAAGGGCGGCTCACGAGCAGGTTTTTTTACTGCGCGCCGGAGATTTAGTCCGTTTCGAACCGGTGTGATCATGCCTTCGACCTTCTCCAGTCCGTTTTTAAAAGTGCTGACTCCCGGATGGGGCGCCACCATGCAGGACGATGGGCGTCATGGATGGCGCCGGTTTGGCGTACCCACCAGCGGAGCCATGGATGCGCATGCCGCCGCCTATGCCAACCGGCTGCTGGGCAATCCCCCCTGGGCCGCGGTCGTGGAATTGCTGCTGCAAGGTGCGCGATTTGAAGTCCTCGCCGACACCTGGGTGGCCATGACAGGAGCCGCCCGAACCAGCCACCACCCCGCTTGGCGCGCCGTCCGGGTGCCGCAAGGCGAGATCCTGTCATTCGATAACCTCGCCACTGGCGTCTGGACGTATCTGGCCATCGAAGGCGGATGGGCCGCCCCGCAGTGGCTGGATTCAGCCAGCACGCTGGCCACGGCCGGTATGGGTCAACCGCTGGCCAAAGGTCAGATTTTATACCGCCACCCGTCCGAACCACGGTTTTGCCTTCCACCTGGAGTGGCCGGCCGCGTGGCCCCACACCAAGAACAACGCGACTACGCTCGCCCGCCACACCTCAAAATGTGGCGCGGACCACAATGGGAATGGATCGCCGATCACGAACGCCATCGATTTTTCAACCAAGAATGGACGGTGGCCGCCCAAAGCAACCGGGTAGGCTATCGCCTCACCGGCCAAGGACTAATCGTGCCGCCTCGTTCCATGATCAGTGAACCGGTGCGCATCGGCAGCGTGCAGCTCCCGCCCGACGGACAACCCGTCGTCATCCTGCGCGACGGCCCGACGGTCGGCGGATATCCCAAAATCGGCGTCATCGATCCAGATGACGTCAACTGGCTGGTCCAGACCGCCCCAGGGCAAAAAGTCCACTTCACCCCAGCCGAACACGCTGCCGCCGCCCCAGCCGAACTAGCAGGCCGCTCATGACTCAACCACCCCCAACGCTCGATTTAAATTGCGATTTGGCGGAAGGCGAACCCCCAGAGCACACCGCCGCGCTCATGAGTCTCATTTCATCCGCCAACATCGCCTGCGGCGGACATGCCGGCGATGACCGATCCATGAATCACGCCATCCAGCTCGCCCAACAAGGCGGGGTGCACATGGGCGCCCACCCCGGACTGCCCGGAAATTTCGGCCGCGGGCCGGTCGAAAACCTAAGCGTGGACGCCTTCATCAGTCAGGTGCGTCCACAAATCCAACGCTGCCTCGATCAGGTCACGGCCGTCGGCGGCCACCTGCACCACGTCAAACTTCATGGCGCGCTTTATCACGCCACCGAACACACCACTGCCCTGAGAACGGCCTATATCTCACTGCTCCACGAACTCTGCCCCGAGGCCGTGGTCTATGCACTGGCCTCCGGTCAGACCGTGGCAACCGCCCGCGCCAGCGGCCTGCAGGCTTGGGACGAAGCCTTTATAGACCGGGCTTACGGGGGTGATGGCCACTTGATTTCCCGAGACCAACCCGGCGCGGTGCTGACCGATCCTGAAATCATCACCACACGCGTGGCCGCACTCCGGCGCGGCGCCCCCATCATCTCGATCGACGGCACCCCGCTGTCACTCGCCGCGCAGACGCTCTGTCTGCATGGCGACACCCCGGACAGCCTGCGATTATTGCAAGCGGCCCGCGCCGCCCTGCAGTGAGCCTTTGGAGAGGTCTCCCGGGCCACCTCCCGACAGCCATCGGAAGTCCACGATCCACATCCACACCGTCAAAAATTCGCCCCACCAGCGAAAAGAAAAAACATCTCAACCCCTCGGAGGCGAAACCGATGACCACCAGAGGCAGCGTTGTAAAAGTGGGCCCGGTGGGGTTCGAACCCACGACCAAGGGATTATGAGTCCCCTGCTCTCACCGCTGAGCTACAGGCCCTATTGTGTTGAATATCAGGTTTTTGAGTATTAGTTTATTTCGTTCGACGTACGGTTTGGACGGTCGAATGACCCACTTGAGCCTCCACCCGATGTGCCTCCCATGACGACTCCCCCCGACTTGGTTGCCAACCAAGCACAAGTGGCATTATCGACATGAAAACCTACTCTACTATGCGCGCCTGCCCATCCGATGCAAGGAGACTTGACGCCGCCTGCGTCCCGATGTGCACGAGGCGGCGTTGCTGCCGGCGAAGTCCGGCGAAATCGCCATTATCCCCCATCAAGCGGAGACCTGCGAGCTGATCCGACGCGTCACCACAGGCCGTAGACGACGATCATATGCCCCTTTGTCCACCCAAAAAAGCACCCGATTACACCCAAATAGAGGAAGGGAACGACATCTTCAAAATGGAAGGAGCGACACAAGTTTGCTCTGTTCGCTCTCTGATATCCCTCGAACCCGGTCACAGAATGATCCAAGCCGTTCTGAACTTACGATTTTGTTCAAAGAAGCACGATTTGAACCGTGGAATGACCCACTTGAGCCCCCACCCGATGTGTCAGTAGGGTTGATTTTGCCGACGGAGCCGGATAGTGATCATTACACCAATGTCTTGCCCGATGCTTTCCGTTTTCCTGCGGCTGCCGTTGCTGGCTGCCGCCTGTTTGCTGTTTCCCTCTGCCGCGGTGGCGAAAGTCGACTTCAACCGCGAGATCCGTCCGATCCTTTCGGACAAGTGCTTCGCGTGCCATGGTTTTGACGAGAAGGAACGCAAGGCTGGCCTGCGTCTCGATGTGCGCGAGGCGGCGTTGCTGCCAGCGGAGTCCGGCGAAATCGCCATTATCCCCCATCAAGCGGAGGCCAGCGAGCTGATCCGACGCGTCACCACAGCCGTGGACGACGATCATATGCCCCCGGCCAATACCGGCAAGAAGCTGACCCCGTCGGAGATTGAGAGATTAAAGCAATGGATCGCGGAGGGCGCCGAGTACCAAGCCCACTGGTCGTTTGTCCCTCCGGTCCGGCCAGAGATACCTGAGGTCAAACAAACAGACTGGCCGCGCACGGAAATCGACCGCTTCCTCCTCGCACAGCTGGAGAGCGAGCAACTTCAGCCATCGCCCGAAGCAACCCGAGAGACGCTGATCCGCCGGGCCACGCTTGATTTGACCGGCCTGCCACCATCGCTGGCGGAAATCGACGCTTTTTTAGCAGATACATCACTCGAAGCCTACGAGCGGATGGTCGACCGATTACTGGCGTCACCGCGGTACGGCGAACGGATGGCGGTCGACTGGCTGGATGCGGCACGCTTTGCCGACACCCACGGGTTTCATCTTGATTCGGGGCGCGACATGACGCCGTGGCGCGACTGGGTGATTCGGGCTTTTAATGAGGATCTGCCGTACGACAAGTTTGTATTGGCGCAGTTGGCGGCGGACCAGTCATTGGGCAAAGACGATCCACGTCATTTGGCGGCGATGGGGTTCTTGACATTGGGACGGAGGTTTTTGAACAATCCTCATGATATTATTGACGACCGGTTGGACGTCACTTTTCGCGGATTGCAGGCGACGACCCTTTCTTGTGCGCGGTGTCACGACCACAAATTCGACCCGATTCCGACGGCTGATTATTACAGTTTGTACGGAGTCTTTGCTTCCAGTGAAGAACCTGGAGAAAAACCATTATTGGGCGAGCCGGAGCGCACGCCTGAGTATTTGGCCTTTGTGGATGGGTTGGAGAAGCGTGAGCGGGCGGTGGTTGATTTTCATGACCAGAAAAAGGCGGCGTTATTTTCTGGGGAAGTGGTGACGAAGTATCTTCAATTGTGTGCGGACGGATGGGCGTTAGATGATGATGGATTGCAGGCATTGGCGAGAGAGCGGCAGCTTTATGCCTCGGTGGCGGTGCGGTGGCGGGCGTATTTACGATTACTTGGGCCGGAGCATCCGGTGGTGGCGCCATTTTTGGTGATGGCGGGGGTGGAGGCTGGGGCATTTGCGGGGCGGTGGGATGAAGTTGTCCGTCCGTTGGTTGAGTCGGGCCGTCTGCATCCGGCGGTGGTGGAGGCGTGGCGGGCGGCGCCGCCGGCGACGATGGCGGATGTGGCGGCTGGGTATGGCCGGCTGTTGACGGCGGGTGGGGCAGGTGGGGCGGCAGCTGACCCGCAAGCGGAGGCGTTGCGGGTGGTTTTGATGGCGCCGGAAGGCGTCAGTGGGGTGGAAGCGATGAGTTTGGGCCGGGATTTTTCGGTGGCGGAGCGCGACGTCCTGCGCGGGTTGCGCAATGAAGTGGACACGTACAAGGCAACGGCAGAGAATGGGCCGCCTCGGGCCATGGCCATGCAGGACAAGGCCGAACCGGTGCGAGCGGTGATTTTCAAGCGTGGCAGCCCGGGCCAGCCGGGGGACGAGGTGCCGCGTCAGTTTCTGGAGGCTCTGTCTGGGCCTGACCGCAAGCCATTTGCGCAGGGCAGCGGACGGCTGGAATTGGCGCAGACGATTGCCAGCCCGTCCAATCCGCTCACGGCCCGGGTGTATGCGAACCGGGTTTGGCTGTGGCTGACCGGGCAGTCGCTGGTCGAGTCTCCCAGTGATTTCGGGGTGCGCACGCCGCGGCCGGTTCATTTGCCACTGCTCGATTATCTGGCGGCCAGTTTGATGGAAAACGGATGGTCATCCAAACAGTTGATTCGTCAAATTATGCTCAGCGCCGCTTGGCAGCAGAGCAGTTCTTATGAGCCGACGACAACGGCTTCGACGGCCGCTGATTATGACGGTGGCCAGTCTCCGGTGCTGGCCGATCCCGAAAACTCCCTGCTGTGGAAAATGAACCGACGCCGACGCGATTTCGAGTCATTTCGGGATTCGCTGCTGGCGGTTTCGGGTCGCCTTGACCCCAAAGTGGGCGGGCGTCCGGTCAGTTTGGACTCGGCCGAAGCGAGTCGTCGCACGATTTACGGGTTTATTGACCGGCAAAACCTGCCTGGGTTGTTTCGTTCCTTTGATTTTGCCAGTCCGGACCAGCATGCCCCGAAGCGGTTTCAGACGACGGTGCCGCAGCAGGCGTTGTTTGCCTTGAACAATCCTTTTGTTTTGGTGCAGGCGCAGGCGCTGGCCGCGCTGCCCGCGGCGAATGAAACCGAGCGGGCGGCGGGGATTATGCGTCGGGTGTTAGGGCGTGAGCCTGACGACTCAGAGCGGGCGCGGGCGGCAGAATTTGTCATGAACGGGCCGGTGACCCTGACGGCGGGGGCGTGGCAGTATGGCACCGGCGATGTCGAGCCGTCCACGGGGTCGACTCGTTTTGAGCCGCTGGCGCACCATGGAAAAACCGGGTGGACGCGGATGGCGCAGTGGCCGGAAGAGGGATTTGGCCATGCCATCATTCACGCGAAAGGCGGTCATCCCGGACCTGATGCCTCCCGCGGCATTATTTGGCGGTGGGTGGCACCGGAAACCGGCCAAGTCACGATGGAGGGCGAAATCAAGCGCCCCTCGGACGAGGGAGACGGCGTGCGGCTGCGGTTGGTAACGCGGTCGTCCGGCGTGGTGAGAACCTGGGACATTCCTCCCGGTGGGACGGTTTCACTGGATGGACTTTCCATCGAGCTGGCCGCGGACGAACCGCTCGATTTCATCGTGGATGCCGGCACGAGCGATAACTCCGACAGCATTCAGGTCGACTTTATTTTGAAGAATGCTGCTGGCCAGCGGATCGGTAACAGCCGGGATGAATTTAGTGGTCCGGCCATGGATCCGTGGGTTGCTTATGCGCAAATATTGTTGATCAGCAACGAGTTCATGTTTGTCGACTGAAGGCCCTGATTACAGTGACCGCACGGTGATTGAGGTGGTGGCAGTCTGGCCGGTGCCGGGATCGTGGAGGCGGATCTCGTGCTGGCCGGGGGTCAGGGTTGCGGTGGCGGAGCGGCCTTGGTGATCGATGGTCAACGATGGGCTTGACCACAGCGGGGCGGCGAGTGGGCTACT
>JALRGB010000101.1 GCA_023253575.1 Verrucomicrobiales bacterium | reverse complement strand
CAGTGGGGTTGATTGACAATGCGTGGGGCGGATCGGCGGCTGAAGCGTGGATCCGGCGTGACGTTCTGGATCAGGACCCGCGTTTTGCTGCGCTCACCGGTGGATGGAAGGCGCGCGAAGACGCTTTCCCCGCCGCGATGGCGGCGTATGAAATCGCCCTAGCCGAGTGGAAAGACAAAGCGGCCGCCGCCGAAGCAGCCGGCCAGACGCCTCCGCCACGCCCCGGCGCACCAGACAACGGCATGAGCGGCAACGCCCGCCCCGGCAACATTTATGGCGGCGTGCTGCACTCAACCGTCGGTTACGGCCTCCGCGGCGTCATCTGGTATCAAGGGGAATCCAATGCCGGACGTGCCCACGAATACCGGACGCTTTTCCCGCTCATGATTTCACATTGGCGAGACCTCTGGAAACAAGGAGACTTTCCGTTTTACTGGGTGCAACTTGCCGATTTCATGGCCGAAAAACCCGAGCCAGGAGAGAGCGCGTGGGCGGAATTGCGCGAGGCCCAGTCGCTGACCCAGTCGGTTATTCCCAATGGCGGACAGGCCGTCATCATCGACACCGGCGAAGCCAATGACATCCACCCACGCAACAAACGCGAAGTCGCCGCACGGCTGGCCCGTCTGGCGCTTGCTCGCGACTACGGACTTTCATCGCTGCCGGCCCACAGCCCCGAATTTAAAAACATGTCGATCGCCGGTGACAAAATCACGCTCGCCTTCAACCACGTCAGCGGCGGACTGCGCGCTCACGACGACTCCGTGGTCAAAGGGTTCGCCATCTGCGGCGAAGATCGCAAATGGGTCTGGGCCGACGCTCAAATCAGCGGCCAACGCGACCAGATCATCGTTTCATCAGCCGCTGTGCCCGCCCCCGTCGCCGTGCGCTACGCTTGGGCCGACAACCCAGTCTGCAACGTGGTCTCGGCCGCCGGCCTCCCCCTCACCCCATTCCGATCCGACGACTTTCCCATGGTGACCGCCCCTAAGCCGTAAATGCCAGCCAAGCCACTGCTCACCTACACCCGTGCCCTGACCGGCGATCAGGCATCGCGATTGCGGTTGCTCCTAGAGCGCAGCAACTTCGACTTCGTGCCAAAAGAATACACCCTCTATGCCGCGACCAATGGCAAAGTGACGGTCGCCGTGTACAGCAAAGGACCGAAGGTGCTAGTGCAAGGGAAAGGGACCTCAGACTTTGTCACCTTCGTGTTGGAGCCGGAGATCCTCGGCTCCGCCGAGCTTGGATATGAGGAAGTACTAAAGCCGGATATGTTCGAGCCGCACTTCGGCATTGATGAAAGCGGCAAGGGTGACTTTTTCGGCCCGCTGGTTATCGCGGGCGTCTACACGGATCGAGAAATTGCGCGCCAGTTGCGCGAGGCGGGCGTGATGGACAGCAAGCGCATCACGACCGATGAAGGCATTCGGGCGCTGGCCGAGGCCATCCGCAGCATTCCGCGCGCCCAGAGTTATGTGCTCAGTATTGGACCGTCAAAATACAACGAACTCTATCCGAAGTTCCGCAGTCTGAATTACCTGCTGGCCTGGGGCCATGCTGAAGTCATAGCCGTGCTCAAGCGCTACGTACCCGAGTGCCCGCGCGCCTTGAGCGACCAATTTGCCGACGAAGAAGTGCTCGCCCGCGCGGTCAAAGCGAAAAAGCTGGGTGATTTCCAGCTCGACCAGCGTACCAAAGGCGAGTCTGACCCGGCGGTGGCGGCGGCCTCCATTCTGGCGCGCGAGAGGTTTATCGATTGGATGGACGAGTGTTCGCGGCGCCTTGGCTTTCCGCTGCCGCGCGGCGCCACGCATGTCAAGAAGCAGGCCGCCCGGCTTATTGCGGAACGCGGCGTCGATGCGTTACCCAAAGCGGCCAAAATGCACTTTAAGACGGCTAACGAGGTACTCGGGCTGCCCGTCGTCGAAAAAAAGTGGACCAAACGACCGTTCCGCCCGAGCGCCTAATCTAGAATTTCGCTCTCAGGACAGTGGAGGCCGTGCGGCCGGGGTGGCCAGCGGGTTTTCCCGCCGATGGCCGGTTCTGACCGGGCGCGCCTTGCGAGTCGGCGTCGGCCCGTCGGGCGGCGGCTGGCAAGACGGGCACCAGCAACTGGTCCGGCCTGCGGCCTCCTCGCGGACGAGCGGGGTGGCGCACTGAGGGCGGGGGCAGCAGTGGCCCGCCGCCCATCGATACCGGTAGAGCCAGCTGGCCGGGGGCTCGCTCCAGTCGGTCCCGATGGTGGTCATGGCCCGGCGAGCCACCCACCGGACGTGGTGGCGCAGCCCACGGCTTGGCGCTCCCGTCAGATTACCCGCCAGAGTGAGCGGATGCAGGCCCATCCGCCAAAGGATTTCATCTGCCATCCAGTTGCCCACCCCAGGGAAAACCGCCTGATCCAGCAACACCGCCTTGATCGGAGACCGGTGGCGCCGCCGTAGGTGCCCGTCCACCCAGTCGAGGGTAAAACCCCCGCTGGTCACGGCCGGAGGCAACTGCCGCCACCACTCCGGCGGACCGCCCACCGCCACATCCAGCCGCAAACACCCAAACATCCTCGAATCCGCAAAAACCAACACCCCGTCCACCTGCCTCAATACCAAATGATCGTGGCGGCCCGGTTCATATCCAGCTGACTCCACCCGCAGCTCGCCCGTCATGCCTAGGTGAACCCCCAGCCACCCACCACCAGAAAATCCAAATATCATCTGCTTGCCATGGGCCAGCGAAATCTCCATGACCGCGCCCTGCAAAAGAGAGTGCCATCCAGCCGTTTCGCACCCGCGAAAAACCCGAGCCCCCGCATGCAGCTCAAGATGCTCCACCACTTTCCCCATACCAGGGTCCCAGCGACGACGGAAATAATCAACCTCAGCAAGTTCAGGCATGACTATTCTCTTCGTGATCCGAAACAGCCGCGCCGTCAAGAACTTCACACCACCCGCAGCGATGCCGACGTCGGCCGCGACACCTGGGTCGGCCTCCCTCCATGTCACTTCACACAATAATCTCAAACCCCCGCAAACCCGGAGGCACCGGCATCGGGGCCGATTGCACTTTTTTAATGTGGTGGGCCAGCGGGCTGTTCTCGGCGATTTCCTCTAGAAAGGCAGCCAACTCGTCAGGGTCCGCAGAGACAGCGACCAGCTCGACCCGGCCATCCGGAAGATTGCGCACGGTACCGGTGACCTCAAACCCTCGGGCGAGGTTTTTCACGCCATAGCGGAAGCCCACGCCTTGGACGTGACCTTCATAACGAACGAGACGGGCAGTCATGGGATCGCAAAGGAGGAGTCAGGAATCAGGGGGCAGGGCAGCTTCGAGGGCATCGGCCCATCCGCTATCGGGCGAGTCCACGAGCGTGACCGACTTTTTATCCGGCCCGAGGCGCAGGCGCAGCTGGCGGGTAGGATCGTTGACGATGGTTGAACCGTCTGGTTGTTCGTAGCGGGCATTCCACGGAATGGCGTAGCGGTGCAACCAGATGGTTTGCGCGGCCTTGATGAATTCTGCAGCGTCTTTTTCCGACTGCCAGAGCGTCCGCCAGTGGACATGATCTCCTTTGACGCCGTCGGCACCCGGGTAACAAAGATACCGGTCACCGAGCCATCCGGAGGCTGCCTCAAATGCCTGTTCTTCGGCGACCCGTGACTTCAACAACAAATAAATCGCAAATTCACCAAGTACGTTGTCGGCATACGGCGCCGTATCGCGCACATAGACTTCTTCGTGGTTCACCGTGGCCGCCAAAAACGGAGGTGTTGCCGTATAAATCTCAGGATGAAGGACCTCTGCCGTAGAAGATGGAATGCGATCAAAGACCTTATTTAGCGATTTGGGTCCGTCATTTTGTGACATCTCCTGGGCAAAACTACTGCCCATCATGTACGGAAAAAGAAACATCTGTCGCAAATAAAGCGGCGCCGCCGAAAAAGCCGTCTGCGACATCGGGGCCTGCGAGCGACTGAAATCACTGTTGAGCGCATCCACCATTCCATAGTGAATCTTGGTCGAGACCGCATCTCCCAACACAAACGCCCGCGCCGCCACTGCCTGGTCATCATTGAGCGAATGCACCGGATCAATTCCCACTCCAGGATGATGCTGCTGCAATAAGGCAAAAGCTATCTCCTTGACCAACTTGCCTTTCAGGTCCGGTCGCTTTTCAAATTCAGCCGCCTCATCAATGAATAGTTCATTGGTGCTTGCTTCATAATACCCGCCGGCCTGCTCCAAAGTCAGCCCGGTCAGCGCATCAATAAAATCAAATTCCTCATAGGCCAGCCCCAAGGCCAGCGCGGCCCGCCCGTGCGCTGCGGCCTGCTCGTCCGTGATCCGGGCACGTAGCGCGGTGCGGATTTTGGCCTCCAGTTCGGTGACCGGCACCCGGACGAACTTTGGTGCGGGATCGAACTTCAATTCACGAATGAGTTCTACTTCGCGGACGAGTGATTCCGGACTGAACCCGGCTGACTGCCCCGCCGGCCCGTCCGCGTCGGTGGTTGACAATTGTTCGGAGAGTTTGCGCACTGAAGCGCTCAGGTTCTCGTTTTCTTTGCGGAGGAGTTCTACTTGTTCCTTAAAAAACGCGAGGTTCTTCTTCACTAGCGTCAGGTCATCCGACTCGCCGACAGCGCCGGGCGTGCCCTCGGGAGCGGACGTCTCGGCCTCAATACCAGAACCAAATCCTGAAATGCCATTGCGATCCGCCATTTTTACGCCGGTCAAATGGCGCTGGTAACGGGCGTAGGCCCACGATCCGGCCAGACTGGCCACCAACAAAAGCGAATGTAAAAGGGTGATGGGGCGCATGAGCTCGGAGCGTCAACGTTTGAGCAACTTGTCGAAAAATCCTTTTTTTTGCGGAGGTGCGACCGGGGCGGGTTTGGTTGCGGCCGCCGGCGGAGCCCCAGACTCGTCCATGCCGCGCAGCTGGGGAATACCATAACCTGGGAGTTCCTTGTCCGTCTTCTGCACTGGCAACAATGGAACGTCCTCCTTGCCCGGCGATGACTCGACCAGCGGACCGTATGGATCCTTCGGATTCCACGTCAGAAATTTGTCCACCAGCCGCCGCGAGGTTGCGTCATACTTAAAAAGCATGCGGCGCAGAAGGCGGCCGCTCGAATGAAAAAGCCGCTCTTCATTGATGCGGTCATAGGCGTCAAATCCATATTCCGTACGCCCCTGCAACTGGCCCCGGCCATCCCAGATGGCCCCGCGGCGGATCCGGCCTTTGCTGTCCATGATAAACTCGCGCCGAGCTACCACCCCGCCACCTGCATCCTTGGTGATCTGCGTCAGCATGCTTCGCGCCGGATCCGATTCGCTTTCCGTACTG
>JALRGB010000041.1 GCA_023253575.1 Verrucomicrobiales bacterium | reverse complement strand
TTTCAGCTGCTGAAGTTTGACACGCCCTTCATGATTGCGACGGCCGGCTTGTTTTTGTGGTTTTTCCGGGACCGCGTCATTTCAGCTCCTGAGGCGGCGATCTTTTTCGCTCTTTTGATTGCTTATATCATCATCAACATTCGACTGGCGAAAAAGCATGTCACGCCGGCCGTGGCCGATGAATATAACGGGGAGATGGACGCCCTCGCCACGGTCGCCCACGAGCCGGTCTGGAAGAGCTTGGCTTTCATTGTTTTGGGATTGGCGGTATTGGTGGCTGGCTCACGAGCGTTCGTCATTGGCGCGGTCGATATTGCCCGCAGTTACGGGATCAGCGAGGCCATCATCGGCCTGACCATCGTGGCGGCCGGAACCAGCCTGCCGGAACTCGCTTCCTCTCTGGTAGCGGCTTTTCGGAAACAAGCCGATATCGCCATTGGTAATATTATCGGCTCGAATATCTTTAATATATTGGGAATCCTCGGGCTGTCGGGGATGGTTGCCGGTCCGTTGCGGGGGCCCGGGATCTCAAATCTCGATCTTTATTTCATGATGGGCGTCTCGGTGGTGCTGCTGCCACTGCTCCGGACCGGTTATCGCATCGCCCGTTGGGAGGGCGGTCTGCTGCTGGCCAGTTACGGGGTCTATTTGTTTTTTCTGTGGCCGCGATAAAAAAGCGCGATGGCGGAGTCAGGTTCTTTCGCAAATCGGGTGTGCATCGCTCACGATCAGGACTAATTCTGACAAAAGTGGGTGTATCGCATTGAGTTTCGACGCCAGATAAAGATGGAACATTTCCCCGCTCCTCCCTTGCGCGATGGTCACTCGCGGCAACCATCACCAGATGCCTTCGTATCGACTTGTCCTGCTTGCGGCCAGCGTGCTGCTCGCTCCCCCATCCTCGCTCTTGGCTGAGGCCCCGGCCAAGACCAGCTCGCTCGGTCAGCAATACGCCGGCATCGTCCGCATCGAAAATGCCGCCATCCAACCGGATTACCGCACCCCATGGAATGGAGCCCGACCAGCGGGCGGCACCGGTACCGGCTTCCTTATTGGCCCAAACCGATTCCTGACCAATGCCCACGTCGTCAGCAACAGCACCCGCCTGATCATTCGCGGCGTGGATGACTCCACACCCCACCTCGCCAAAATCGAGTTTATCGCTCATGACTGCGATCTGGCCCTGCTCTCGCTTGAAGACCCGCGGCCATTCGAAGGCGTGGCCCCGCTGCCACTGGACGACACCCTGCCCCTCTTGGATAGCGAAGTCGTTGCGGTCGGATACCCTGTCGGCGGCGACCGAATTTCGGTCACGCGCGGCGTCGTGAGCCGCATTGATTTCCGGCCGTACAGCCACAGCGGGGTGGACCAGCATTTGGCCATCCAGGTGGATGCGGCGATCAACCCGGGCAATTCTGGGGGCCCGGTTATGCAGGGCAGCAAAGTAGTCGGAGTCGCTTTTCAAGGGTATTCAGGCGCGGTGGCGCAGAACGTCGGCTATATTATCCCTGGCCCGGTCGTCGCCCGATTTCTCGAGGACATCAAGGATGGTACGTACGATCACTACGCCGACCTCGCGATCGCCATCTTTCCCCTGCAAAATCCGGCGATGCGGCGTGCGCTCAGCCTCCCAGAAAACGGCATGGGCGTGCTGGTTGCCCATGTCGACAGCGGTGGCACCTGTGCCGGCATCCTGCAGCGCGGTGACGTGCTTCTGGAAATCGATGGCCAGCCGATCGCCAGTGACGGGTTCATCGAGTTCGGCGGCGAACGCGTGAACATGAACGAAATCGTCGAACGCAAATTCACCGGGGACCGGATCAAACTCACCTACTGGCGCGCTGGCGCCGAAGCCGCCACCGAGGTCACCCTGAAACGGCTCACGAGTTACCTCATGCAGGCAAACTTGTACGAAAAACGCCCGGAATACGTGGTGTTCGCCGGCCTCGTCTTCCAGCCGCTCGACCGCAATCTGCTCGGCGCGTTCAACCTGACCGACGACAACGTCCGGT
>JALRGB010000033.1 GCA_023253575.1 Verrucomicrobiales bacterium | reverse complement strand
GACGGTTTTGACCGGGCTGGTGCTGGTTTTTTTGGACGGCGGGGTGGCGGCGGCGCGGCCGGAGTTGGCCGGGTTGATTGAGGCATGGATGGCCTCGCGCGGGCCGGCGCTTCGTTTGGTGGGTAACGGGGTGGTGGTGGTGCCGGGGGGGGAGGCTGGCAAGAATGACTGGACATTGGTTGAGCGCATGTGGGGCGTGATTAACGATCATGGTGTGGACCGGCACAGTTGTGTGTTGGTGATTGGCGGCGGCGCATTTCTTGACATGGCGGGGTTTGCTGTGGCCACGGCTCACCGCGGCATTCGGCTGGTGAGGATGCCAACGACGACCCTGAGTCAGGGCGATGGCGGCGTGGGGGTGAAAAACGGTGTGAATAAGTTTTCCAAGAAAAACTGGGTCGGTACCTTTGCGGTGCCCTGGGCGGTGGTGAATGATTTTGCTTTTTTGCATGGGTTGCCGGCGCGGGAGGTGCGAGCTGGTTTAATTGAAGGGGTGAAGGTGGCCTTGCTGCGGGATGCTGTGTTTTTTCGATCAATGGAAGAGCAGGCGGAGGCGCTGGCCCGTTTGGAGTCGGATGCGGTTGAGAGGGTGGTCCGCCGCGGGGCGGAGTTGCATTTTGAGCATATTACGACTGGAGGGGATCCCTTTGAGCTTGGTTCGGCGCGGCCGCTGGATTTCGGCCACTGGGTGGCGCACAAGTTGGAACCCCTCTCGGAGTATCGCCTGAATCATGGCGAGGCGGTGGCGATTGGCATGGCGGTTGACCTGATCTATGCGCGGCGGCTGGGGATGCTGGAGGCGGACGATTGTGGTCGGATTCTCGCGTTGCTTGAAAAGATGGGATTTGTTTTGTATGATCCACATCTTGAGGATGTTGATTCAGAAGGTCAGAGTCTCGTGTTGCGCGGACTGGAAGAATTTCGCGAGCATCTGGGTGGCCGGTTGACGATCACACTGGTGACCCGGCCTGGCTGCCGGATTGAAGTTCACGAGATGAATCTGGAGGTCGTGTGCGAGGCGATTGAGGAATTGCGGGACCGTTCGGCTGCGGGATGATTATGGGGTATTTCATCTGGTTGGCTGGCGGCGGCGGCTTGGCACCATGGGCTGGCGCCCGGGGCGCGAGTGTGTCACGGTGCCGACGGCCGTCCATTTCTGATCCTGTTATTTATTTGTGAGCCGAACTGTCATCCTTAACATTGTCGGTCTGACCCGCCGGTGCCTCGGCGCGGACATGCCCAACCTCACGGCGTGGCTCCGCCGCAAGCAGATCGTGCCGGTAGAACCGCTCGTTCCGGCGGTCACCTGCCCAATGCAGACCGCGTACCTGACAGGAAAGACGCCGGCGCAAAGCGGTATCGTCGGCAACGGTTGGTACGACCGCTCATTGGCTGAAGTCCAGTTCTGGAAGCAAAGTAATCACCTCGTGACCGGTGAAAAACTGTGGGAAAAAGTCCGCCGCGACTACCCGGATTTCACGACCGCCAAAGTTTTTTGGTGGTACAACATGTATTCCACGGCCGAGTTTTCCATTACTCCGCGGCCGATTTACCGCGCGGATGGGGGGAAAATATTCGACGTGTACACGCATCCCGCCGACCTGCGCGAGTCGATCAAAGCGGACTTGGGAGATTTTCCCTTTCCCCAATTCTGGGGGCCCATGGCTGGGATTGAGTCGACCCGGTGGATTGGCCGCTCGGCCATGTGGATCGAGGAAAACCACTGGCCTAATTTGAGTCTCGTGTACCTGCCGCATTTGGACTATGATTTCCAGCGGTTCGGTCCGGACGGTCCTGAGGCGACCCGCGCCTTGCAGGAACTGGACGCGCTACTCGGTGAAATGATCGAGTTCTACAAAAGCCGTGCTGTCAAAGTGCTGGTAGTTTCCGAGTATGGCATTACGCCGGTTGATCACGCGGTGCATTTAAACCGGGTCTTTCGCGAGCACGGCTGGATTGCGTGGCGTGATGAAGTCGGGACGGAGGTACTCGATCCCGGGGCCAGCAAAGTGTTCGCGGTGGCGGATCATCAGGTGGCGCATTTGTATCTCAATGACAAGTCGTTGCATGCGGAAGTGAAGGCTGTTGTGGAGGCGGTGCCTGGAGTCGGGCATGTCATTGACGGGATGTGGCGGTCGCTGACCAGTCTGGATCATCCGCGGGCTGGTGATCTGATTGCGGTGGCTGATCAAAGGAGCTGGTTTACGTATTATTGGTGGCTTGATGATGCCAAAGCGCCGGACTATGCGCGCACGGTGGACATCCATCGCAAGCCTGGCTATGACCCGGTGGAGTTGTTTCTTGATCCGGCGATGACGCATCCCAAGCGTGAGCTGGGAGTCAGGCTGCTGAAGAAAAAGCTGGGTTTGCGCGGATTATTTGACGTGATCCCGTTGGATGCCTCACTGGTTCGCGGGTCCCATGGGCGGGTGCCGGAGGATCTGGACGACTGGCCAGTGCTAGCGGGAGATTTTCCGCAGCTCGAGGGGATGCCGAAAATCAGTGCTGTCCAGGTCCACCATGAATTGCTGGGCGCCATCCGGCGCGGGATTGCCAAGGGCAGCGCGCCTCAGGACTGATGGTCCGGCTCATTGCTGGCAGCGCGGCGGCGGTTCCGCCAGACCGTCAGTGCCGCCTTCATCCTTCCCAGTACATAATAAACCGTCTGGCTGCGCTGGCGCACGAGTTCTGCGCCGATCAACCGGGGGACAAAATCAGCTTCGAGGGCGAGGATTTCTTCCGGGCTGGTGCCATGCAATCCCTTGCAGAGAATCGCGGTCATGGCCCGGGTCAGGGTTTGAACTTCATGCCCCAAGCTGACTCGAAAGCTGGCATGATTGTTTTCGTCGACCCGCAGGTGGATGCCGACGGTGTCGGTGCATTCTTCGTCTTTGCGCACGTCTTCGAGGTCGAAGGTCTCGCCCGGCTGGGGAGCGCAATGGCGCGCGCTGTCCGCATAATGCACCAGTAACCCGCGGCGTTCGCTTTCAGGGAGCTCTTCAAAAAGGTGAATGATGTCGTCAAGGGCGGCGGGCATGGTGATTGGCAGCAAAATGGAAATTACCGATGGGGGCGGATCGGTCCTCATGCAAATGCGATCCTCCGGGCGCAGGGCGGCGCCATCGGGATTTTCGGTCGGTGGGCCCGGTCTTAGTCGCTGTCGGTATCCCGGTTTTTTCCCTCTGGTGTTTCCTGTGGCTGCGGGGTGTGGGTGATTATTGACCAAGGGTGTGCAACTGCTGCATGACTTGGAGGCATTCGTGATGCAGGGCGGCTCCTAGATGGCGTCCTCCTGAATTTTCCTCGCCGTAGGGAGCCGTGTCCCGGCCATAGGTGTAAGGAGATGCCTCATCCCATTGCGTTTGCGGCATGATATAGCCGATCTCATCGTTAGCCAAGTTGAAGACCATGTTGATCTTTCCTTGCATTTTGCTTCTCAGAGGCGGCACTTCCACGGGAGGTCCCGGGTAGTCGGCGCCTGGAGGTGACTCAATCCCACCATCGACAATTTCTGGGTTCATCTCGCCCGGGATGGCGAGGATTTCGATATCGCCTATACTGAGGGCGTTGACCTCAGATTTGGCCCGGCCGTTGTACCAGCCGGGGTGAATCAGCCCCAGCATCATGGGGATGCGGTAGGGGCCGTCGATCGGGATGAAGATGGTGCGGGCCACGCCGCGGATGACGCGGTTGGTCATGCGGGTGGCGCGGTTGGACCGGAGCAGGTTGAGCGTGTGCAGGGCGAGGTTTTCGCCGAGGGC
>JALRGB010000803.1 GCA_023253575.1 Verrucomicrobiales bacterium | reverse complement strand
CGCTCCTAGCGAATCGGTGGATCTCGGTTATGGATGGCACTATTTCTGGAATTGAACCATGGCAACAAAACGGGTCTTGGTGATTGAGGACGACGACGCCATTCGGCGTGGGGTGACTGACGCCCTGACCTTTGCCGGGTACGAGGTGCTGGCGGCCGCCACTGGCCAAGACGGCCTCGTGCGCGCTCCCCGCGCCACGGTGGACTTGGTTTTGCTCGATCTCATGCTACCCGGCCCGTCTGGTTTCGACATCCTCAAGGCCGTGCGCGAGGCGCGGCCGACCCTTCCGGTGATCATCCTGACCGCCCGGGGCGAGGAGACTGACCGTGTGCAGGGGCTGCGTCTAGGCGGCGACGACTATGTCGTCAAGCCGTTCAGCGTTCGGGAATTACTGGCCCGAGTGGAAGCAGTCCTCCGTCGATCACCGGAACGTCCCGACAAGGTGCAGCGCATCGAACTAGCCGACGGAGTGGCCGATCTCGCGCGCTGCGAAGTGCGATTTGACGATGGCACCCGCCATGAACTCTCCGAGCGCGAGGTCGCCTTGCTTGGGTACCTCGCATCGCATCGGGGACGAGCCGTTTCGCGCGAGGAAATCCTCACCCGCGTTTGGCGGTTAGACCTGCGAGGCCGCGAAACGCGGACCATCGATGTGCATATCGCCAACCTGCGAGCCAAGCTCCGCGATGATGCCGAATCACCCAAGGTGCTCCTCACCGTGCGCGGCAAGGGATATGTCTTTGCCACGCCCGCCTGATCGATGAATCGTCCCTGGTACCGCTGGTTCGCCTTTGCCGCCTGTTTCGCCGTCTTGCTCGGCGCGTTGGGCTGGATGACCGTCACCCTGCTTCATTTCGATCATGAGCAGTCGGCCATGCTGCGTCAGGCCCAACTCGAAGAACGCGTCAGACTCGCCCTTTGGCGCATGGATTCCGCGCTCACGGCCCTCATCGTCGAAGAAAGCGCTCGTCCGGCCAGCGCCTACCAGACACCGCCTCCCGGAGGCGCTCCCGCCTCGACCGCCCTCCAGAATTTTCCCTCGCCAGGAATCCGACTGCGTTTTCAGTGCGAGCCGGATGGCAGCCTGACCTCGCCGCAGGTACCGCTGTCGCCTCCCCAGCCCACTCGCCATAGCCAGGACTTGAGCCTGCGGCTGGAGGCGGTACGCTCACTGCTCGACCAGACCGCAACCCCGGCACCGTTCCACGAGTCCGACTCCATGACGGGACCGCTTCAAGAAAAAATTCGAGTCCCCGCGAAAAATTGGGATGTTCTGATGAGAGAAAGCGCGGTGGCGCCGGGACTGATTGAAGCACCGGGCCATGATGTCAGCTCGACCCGCGCTCTCGACACTGACCAACGGCTGCTCAACAGCAATGAACTTCAATCGCGGGCCAACGTCTTTCAGCAAGCGACACAACAAGCTGCCGCTAATTCGGCCTTCCTGCCAGACACCGTCCCATCGGCTCGCGAAGCGGGCGCTCTTGTCTTCAAAGCACTGTGGCTCAACGAAGAAATCGTCCTCGCCCGCCGCGCTTTCACCCCCGCCGGACCGGTCGTGCAGGGGGTGTGGCTCGACTGGCCGCATCTGCGCGGCTCGCTGCTCGACTCCATCCGCGATCTGTTTCCCCATGCCGAACTCAGGCCGACCACACCCAGCACCGTCGGGGACGCGGGTCGCCGGTTTGCCACGATGCCGGTCGAGCTGGTGCCTGGACCTGAAGCTGAGAGTATCGTCGACTCGCGCTCACCGCTTCACCTCAGCCTCGGCCTCGCCTGGGCCGGCATCCTGCTGGCCGCCGCCGCCGTCGCGACCCTACTTCACGGCACTATTTCCCTCAGTGAACGACGCGCCGCTTTCGTTTCCGCAGTCACCCACGAGCTCCGCACCCCGCTGACCACGTTCAAGCTCTACTCGGAAATGCTCGCCGAAGACATGGTCACCGACCCAGCCCAAAGGAAAAATTACCTCACTACCCTCACCACCGAAGCCACTCGCCTCAGCCACCTCGTGGAAAATGTGCTGGCCTACGCCCGCCTCGAACGCGGACCCGCGCGCCTACCCAGCGATCACCTCACCGTTCGCGCCTTGGTCGACCGCCTCGCCCCACGCCTCGCGGCACGTGCTGAACAGGCAAACCTAGTACTCGTCACTGATACCAGCCCTCCGGCCGCCACAGCGAAGCTGGCCATCGACGTCTCCGCGGTCGAACAAATCCTTTTCAACCTCGTCGACAACGCCTGCAAATACGCGGGCCCAGATGCCACCGAAAATCGTCTCCACATTGAAGTCATGCCCGCACCCGACGACGCACGCTTCGCCACCCTCCGCCTCCGCGACCACGGCCCCGGCCTCTCCAAAGAAGCCGCCCGCCGCCTGTTCCAACCGTTCAGCCGATCGTCCTCCGCCGCCGCCCGCGGCGTGCCCGGCGTCGGCCTCGGACTCGCCCTGAGTCAACGCCTTAGCCGCAGTCTCGGAGGTCGATTGTCCCACGATCCATCGGTCACCGATGGCGCCGCTTTTTTGCTCCGCCTTCCCCTCGCGTCGTCCTCCGAACACAAAGCTTGAAGATTTCGGATGAAGATCTCCGTTTCCCAACGATTAGCTGGAACCATGGTGAATGGCTTCAGTTTTTGCTCTATTGAACATATAACCTACCAGTCCAGGAACGTCCAAGGACACCGAACCCCTGAACGGGAACGAGGCTTCGACTGCGGGTTGAGGTTGAATTTACAGAAACTCTCCTCCATTCGTGTCCACATAATCAGTTTCTTCCCTACGTGTAATTTTGGCTCACGTTTGAAGTTTGCACGGCGCAGAAAAGACGTCCTGAGCGAAGCGGACTAGCGGCGCTCACCGTCGTTGCGACCACTGACTTGTTCTGCTGGTTTTGCTCTCCATCGGCCATCTGTGTTGAAATCCGGCAGTGCCGGTTGGCACCCCAGTTCGTCAAATCACCGCTCGGGAGCCTCCGCAGTGGCGCTGCACCCGTCGCCTGCCAGAGGAAGAGCCAGCGGGCAAAATGCGGCCGGACCTGGGGGGCGGATCTCCAGATCACGATGCATGCAGTCCAGAAAGAGCGGACAAGGAGCCTTGGGACGGGAAAATAGAGTCAACCGATCGGGCCGCTGAAAGATCGTGCAGCTCGCTGACGCCGGCTGAGTGAAGTTCGGAGTCGAAACCCTACTAGATGAAGAGCGCTCCAAGACGTCCTCAAACACATTCCCGATCACCATTTTATTTTGAATCGACTCAATCCTACCTCATTGAGGTACAATGAGTCGGGGCGGCCAGATTCGAACTGACGACTTCCTGATCCCAAAGCAGGCGCTCTACCAGGCTGAGCTACGCCCCGTTGCTGACGGGTCAT
>JALRGB010000797.1 GCA_023253575.1 Verrucomicrobiales bacterium | reverse complement strand
GGTCTAGCCGTTGGACCCGACGGCGCCCTCTACGGCGTCTTGAACTTCAGCCAGACGGCCGCCACCGATCTGCTGTTCAAACTCGGCTCCTTGCGCCTCAATACAGCCAGAGCCCTGACCGGCCTCACCACCGTCGGTCCGATCACCGGCGCAGGCCTAACTTGCACGGGAGCCGCCGATCTAGCATTCGCTGCCGATGGGTCGTTGCTTGTTTCGGACGGCCCGACCGGTCATGTCTTCACGGTGAATACCTCGACCGGCGCCATCCTCAGCCGTCACAGCACCGAGACCGGCAGCCACTATCCAGCCATCGCTGTGGATCCATCGGACGGCGCTATCGTCGCGTCCAACATCGCCGGCACCACGGACCAAAGAGCTTTTAAATTGATCCAGCCAGGAACGACCCCGGACCCGTTGCTGTGGAATTACGGCACGCGCTTCAGCTGGTCCGGCATCGAGGCCATGGCCTTTCATCAGGGGAATTTTACCGGTACCGATGACGCGTTTTATGCCATTGCCCAAACTGGTCAGTCTCTCTACTCCATCGATCCGCTGAATGGACTGACTCGGGTCGTCAGTGCCTCGAGCCCGGCGGTCGGCGCGTCGCTGACATCACTCGCGTATTGTGCGCAAAGTCGAATGCTGTACTACACTGATGCCGCTGACAGCAGCGGAAATTTCCGGCTGTACCAGTACAATCTGGACGGCGGATCCCACCAGCTTGTGGGCCAGCTCAATGGCGCCGATCCCGCCGGCCCGATCACCCATCCGCCCGCCAACCTCGTCTGCCTGGCGGGTGACCTCTATTTCATCGCCCGTCAGAGCGACGATTTGGTGCGGATTAAACTCGACGCCGGAGCCATCGTCTCGATCAGAAAAGTGGCTGACCTGAGCCAGAATACGAAAGCATTCACTGAGGTCGGCGACCTTTCGGTCCGCGCTGACGGCGTGCTCTTTTTCAATGCGGACGCCGCGCTCTGGCGCTTCGACCTTAGCAAGATGAACGGGCTGAGCCCGGTGGCGTCGACCTCGTACGATTATTTGGCCGTCACATTCGCCGCGGGCAACCTAGTGGCCAACCGCACGGCTTCGCCCGCCTCCCTGCGGCTCGTCGATACAGAAACGGCGGCCGATTCCCTACTGGCGGCGACCATGCCCGTGATCAACCCCGTGGATTTTGCGGCGACCGAACCATCCGTTGTGCTGCCCTCGACCCGGATGGCTCCGTTTTACGGAGTCAACCGGACTCGGACAATTTTCAGCGTTGATCCGGTGACGGCGGCCACCGCGGTGGTCACGACGGCCGCGCCTTTTGCCCTAGAGTCGATCGCCTTCGACAAGGCCGCGGGAGTTCTGTATTATATCGAAGCTGGTGCTACGACCTCGCGGCTCGGCAGTTACACACTTGGCACGTCCACGCATGCCGTCCTTGGGGACCTGCGCCATGCCGCCCTCGCCTACCAGCCGGCCCGCAGCCCGGAAAACCTGGTGTCTTACAATAGCAGCTTGTATTACGTCGCCCCGGAAACCGATGACCTCGTTCGGATCACGCTCAGCCAAGGCACGATCTTGTCGCAAGAACACGCTGATGATCTGAATGACAACCTCAGTTTTGGCGTCGTCCGGGCGGCGGCGCTCGATGATACCGGCCTACTCTATTTCAATTATGGATCGACGCTGGCGCGCTATGATCTCCGTCTCGGCGGTCTGGCGCGCGTGATCACGACCTCAGCTGATTCGAGTCACGGACTCCTTTGGTATCCTGAGGGTGGGCGCCTCGCCAGCGCGCCCCGGTCCGCTCCGGAGCGGCTTGATGGTCTTGCGCTTCATGCCGGGTGTCTGCTGCAGGCCGGCCATGTCGATCTCATTGTCGAAGTGACCGATGTTGCCGACGATGGCCTGATGCTTCATCTTGGCCATGTCTTCGACCTTGATCACGTCGTAGCAGCCAGTGGCCGTGATGAAGATGTCGGCGGTATCGATGACATCTTCCAGGCGCGCGACCTGATAGCCGTCCATGGCAGCCTGCAATGCGCAGATCGGATCGATTTCGGTGATGATGACGCGCGCACCTTGGCCTCGCAGGGAATCTGCGGA
>JALRGB010000792.1 GCA_023253575.1 Verrucomicrobiales bacterium | reverse complement strand
CGCCGCTTGAGTGATGTGGCCTGAGGCCAAGTGTGAAAACCGGGGCCAACGTTCCCAGCTACAGCGGCGGCTTGGCCGCCCGCGTTTATGAATTATTGGCGTGCGCGCCAGATACGGTGAAGCCGGGGACCGGATTCCGATCAGTGAGTTCGGATACGTGTCTTGAAGGGTGATGTTGATGGATCATCGTTCGGCTTTTGGGTCGAGGGCGTCGCGGAGGCCATCGCCGAGGAAGTTGAGGCAGAAGAGGGTGGACGAGAAGAAGAGGGCGGGGAAGACGAGCATCCACGGGCGGGTTTCCATATTATCGGCGCCTTCTTGGATGAGCGACCCCCAGCTGGCGAAGGGGGCTTGGACGCCGAGGCCGAGGAAGCTGAGGACGGCTTCGAGGAGCATGACGGCGGGGATGGTCAGGGTGCTGTAGACGATGACGGGCCCGAGGCAGTTGGGGACGAGGTGGCGGAGGATGATTTTCCACTTCGGCACGCCGAGGGCGAGGGCAGCGGAAACGAAGTCTTGTTGGCGCAGGGTCATGACTTGAGCGCGGACGACGCGGGCCATGGTGAGCCATTCGATGGCGCCGATGACCATGAACAGGACGACGAGTTTAACTTGTCCTTCACCTCCGAAGAGACTGACCAGCCAGGCCATGTGCGGGAGTTTGAACACGGGCTCGAGGACGACGATCAAGATGATGACGAGGATGATGAAGGGCAGGGCGTAGAGGATTTCGACGATGCGCATCATGATGGCATCGGCGCGGCCGCCGAGGAATCCTGATGTCGCTCCGTAGGCGACGCCGATGAGCAGGGAAACGAGGGTAGCGGTCAGGCCGACGGCGAGCGAGACGCGTCCTCCACTGAGGATGCGGGTCAATAAATCGCGGCCGAGTGGGTCGGTGCCGAGCCAGTGTTGAGCGGACGGGCTGGTGGCGCCTAGATCGAGGTTTTGGGTTTCGATGGCCTGACCGGTGACGAGGGGGCCGACGAGGCAGGCGAGGAAGATGGCGATGAGGATGCCGCCGCAGCTGACGGCGAGGCGGTTTTGGCGCAGTCGGCGCCAAGCTTCGCGCCAAGGGGAGCGTGGCGAGTTGGAGGCGAGGTGGGGGTCAGTCATGATTCGAGGCGGACGCGTGGGTTCATCCAAGCTTGGAGCATATCGACGACGACATTAGCGGAGACGAGGAGAGTGGCGTAGAAGACGGTAACGCCGAGGAGCAGGGTATAGTCGCTATTGCGGGCGGCCGAGACGAAGTGTTGTCCCAGTCCTGGGACTTGGAAGATATTTTCTACGACGAAAGAACCGGTGACCATGCCGGCCATGGCGGGGCCGAGGAAGGCGATGACGGGAGTCAGGCCGATTTTGAGCGAGTGGCGCAGAAGGACGGCGGTTTCCGAGACCCCTTTGGCGCGGGCGGTGCGGACGAAGTCGCGAGAGAGGACTTCGAGCATGCCGGCGCGCGTCATGCGGGCGATATAAGCGGCGTAGAAGAGACCGAGAGTGAGGGACGGGAGAACGCGATCGCTCCAGCCGTACCAGCCTGCGACATTAAACAGATTGAGTTTAAGGCCTAATCCGAGGGCGAGTAGCGGGCCCATGACGAAGGTCGGCAGGCAAATGCCGAGCATAGAAATGGACATGGGGAGCCAGTCGGCAGCAGAGTTTTTGCGAGCGGCGGCAATGATGCCCACGGGCAGGCCGAGGGTGAGAGCAAAGGCCATGCCGAGCAGTCCTAACTGCAAAGAAATTGGGAAAGCGCCGCCAATGATTTCCAGCACGGTCCATCCTTCGTATTTGGTGGTGAGCCCGAAATCGCCTTTGAGCAAGTTCCCGAGGTAATGTGTGTACTGGGCGAAAGGCGGACGGTCCAGTCCATACGCGGCCAGCATTTGTTCGCGGATGTGCGGTGAGACCGCTCGTTCACTTTGAAACGGCCCGCCGGGAGCGGCCTGAATGATCCAGAACGTGACGGTGATGATGGCAAACAACGTGGCAATCGACTGCCACAACCGGTTGTAGAGAAATCGAATCATGGCGTGTGTGGGCTTGGGGAATCCACCTGCAGGCCTACGTGTTTCCACGGGCGGGAATCGAGCAATTTGGGATGCCAGCCGCAACAACCGCTGGGTGGCCCTGCTCACATTGTACACACCACACCAATTGCACGATCGCACCTACATACATAGCTATGACGGGTTGTGGGAATGGCAACAGCAGATTTTCCTAAGATTGCACAGGGGTGCTGCTGCAGATGCCCCCTCCCCCAACCTTCCCATACAACTCAAGTGAAGCAGCAATATATGGTGATTCTCATTGCAGCTAAC
>JALRGB010000752.1 GCA_023253575.1 Verrucomicrobiales bacterium | reverse complement strand
GTCCTAGTGACCGGGAGTCTTTTAGACTACCTTTTTCTTTTAGTGGAATGATTCCATTGGGTAGGTATCTTCGGAACCATGCCATGGGTAAAAATCGTTTCACACTCTGTGGTTTTTTTAATGTCCTTTGATGACGTTTTTTCCACCCCCCACGGGGCACCGCCGTGCGCCATGCTCACGGTGAATGCCAACGACGGGTACGTGGCCTGGCTCAACGGGGTGGAAATTGCCCGACGCCATGCCCCGGCGGCGCTCGCCTACAACGCGTCCGCCACCGCTGTGCACACCGGGTCCGATCAGATCTCGCTCGCTCCCTTTTCCGCCGTCTTTCAAACGGAAAACATCCTCGCCATTCAAGGACTCAACCTATCGGCCGGAGATCCGGATTTCCTCCTGCAAGCAGCCATCACCGGCGAATCCACCGGCCCAATCACCGGCCACCTGCCCAACCCCACCCCAGGCCAAGCCAATGGACCAGCCCTACTCGCCCTGACACCGGTCATTCATGAGATCCACAGCGATCCTCCCGACTCCAAATCGTTCTTTACCAAGTTCATCGAACTCTTTAACCCCCTGCCCGTGCCCGTCGACATCAGTGGATGGTCACTCACCGGCGGCCTCGCCTATACCATTCCCAACGGCACCATCATCCAGCCGTGCGCCTATTGCGTCATCGCCGAAAACCCGGCCGACCTCGCTGCCGTGCTCAACTTCCCAGACGCCCTCGGCCCGTGGACCGGCCGCCTCCGCAATCAGGGAGAGGAAATCGTTCTCCGCAATCAAACCATGGACGTCATTGACCAAGTGGCGTACGAGGCAGGATTCCCGTGGCCAACCGTGGGCGGCACCCCAGCCGCCTCGCTGCAACGAATCAACGAAGGCCTGAAAAGCAGTCTAGGAGCCAGTTGGCGCAGCGCCGCCCCCACCCCAGGAGCACGCAATGCCGTCACCACCGGCGCCGCCCCGCCCGCCATCCGGCAAGTCGCCCACTTCCCAGTCAGCCCAGCTACCGGCCAACCCGTCACCGTCACCGCCCGCATCACCGATCCCGACGGCATCGCCTCCGCCTCGCTGGAATATCAACTGGTCGAGCCAGGCAAATACATCCGGCTCACCGATCCCGCCTGGTCATCCCAGTGGATCACGCTGCCATTGCACGATGATGGCACCGCCGGTGACGCCGCCGCCAACGACTCGGTATTCTCCGCCATCATCCCCGGATCAACCCAAACCCACCGCCGCCTCGTTCGCTACCGCCTGCTCGCCACAGATACCACCACCACGGCCGTGCGCGTCCCCTATGCCGACGATCCCTCCGCAAATTTTGCCTATTTTTGCTACGACGGCGTGCCCGCATGGACCGGTGCCGTGCGGCCAGGCATCACCCCCACCACCACGTTTTCCGCCGACACCATGAATAAAGTGCGGCCATGGCACCTGCTTTCCCACCCCGTCGATATCCAAAACTGCCAGTACAATCCTGCCACCAACGACGGCACCTACCGCTTCGAAGGCGCCCTCGTCATCGACGGACTCGTCTATGACCACATCCACTACCGCATCAAAGGACAAAATAGCACCTACAATACCGGTAAAAATAAGTGGAAACTGCGGTTTAACCGCGGGCACTGGCTCGAAATGCCGGACGATTACGGCCTGACCACCACCACCGTCGAAACACTCAATATTTCCAGCGTGCCCGCCCCATGGGCCCCATGGAACCGCGGCCTGCACGGACTGGACGAAGCCATGGCCTTCCGCCTCAGCGCTCTCGCCGGCGTGCCAGCCCCGCGTACCAGCTGCCTCCAACTCCGCGTCATCGACGGCGCCACCGAACAACATCCCACCAATCAGTTCGACGGCGATCTCTGGGGCCTGTACCTCGCGTTCGAAAATACGGATAATCTTTTCAAGGAAGCCCGCGACCTACCCGATGGTAACATCTTCCGCCTCCAAGCGACCGGAGCCGGCAACAGCCTGCTCGGCCAAGGGCGCGGTCAGGTCGGCGATCTGAGCGATCTCAACGCCTTCACCAGCACCACCACCGGCTACCGCCGAGGCGGGGGCTCATCGACCACGCCCCCCCGGCTCACCGCGATCCAGCCAGAATCATGGTTTCGCACGCATGTGGATCTACCGGGGTATTACAGCTGGCGGGCAGTGACGGAGGCGATCAACCAGTCAGACCGACGCGAACAGGAAAATGTCGTTTATTTCCGCAACCCTACGGCTCCGCACGGCGACGGGAGGTGGCGGATTTTGCCGTGGGACTGTGATTTGTTGTACGAGAATTTCGATCGTTGGGGCCCCCGCAGTGTACAGACGGCGCCTGATTTGCAGCAATACGAACAAATGGCTCGCGGGTTATTGCACCCTGCCTTGCTGACGGAATTTCAGAACCGGGCCCGCGAACTGCAGGACCTGCTGCTGAACTCAGATCAGGCATGGAAGGTGGTGGATGAATATGTCTGCCTGATAACGGATGAATCACCGCGTCTCATTCCACTCGGAAGCGAGATCATGGACGGCTTTGCCGAGGTCGAACGACGGCGGTGGGATTATAATCCGAGCAATCCCACTCCGCCGCGCGGAGCTGGTCCCCGGGGGAATTATTACAAAACTCCCTATCCGATCGGCAACATGACCAACGGACCGCTACCTCAGCCGTATAGCCGCGTGCTGGCCAGCGGTGACTTTGAAGGAATGGTGCAATGGGTGAAGGAATTCATCGTCAGCGGCCGCAATGGAGGCGGTCGGCTGGCCCAAATGGCCCAAGGAACAGTCGAACCGTACACCCTGAACACGGCCCCAGCCATTCCGCTTCCCGAGACGCCTACCATCACCTACACCGGACCAGCGGCCTATCCTCTCAACCAGCTCAAGTTTGCCAGCAGCGCATTCGCCGCGCCGCAAGGAAGCCGTTTTGCCGCCATGCAGTGGAGGATTGGGGAAATCTACGACCCGTCGGTTCCCGGATTTAAGCCCGGCGAACCTTGGCGGTACGAAATCACCGGCCTTTGGACTCCGGAGCCCGATTCCGTCTTCATGGCGACCACCCCCAAAATTCCCGCCAGCGGACTGGTCACCGGCCGGACGTACCGGGCCCGCGTCCGCCATCAGGATGACGCCGGCCGCTGGAGCCACTGGAGCACCCCACTTGAATTCCAAGCCGGCTCGCCGACCGCCGGCAACCTCGCGACTCACCTCGTCATTAGCGAAATCATGTACAACCCCCCCGCCCCACGCACACAGATGGCACATCAGCGGCGAGATAGGGCGGGGGGCAACGCCAACCCACTCCAGGGTTATCGTCCAACTTTCAGCCGCACGCGGGTCTGGACGCCAATCGATAGGACGCTGGCTGTTGCCTA
>JALRGB010000735.1 GCA_023253575.1 Verrucomicrobiales bacterium | reverse complement strand
CGAATCCGGCGGTAGGCGTCGGTGGTTTGATCAAAGAGCTCGATGGAGAACGGGACTTCTTCGCGGTAATCGACGCTGGCGGCCCACAGGCGGACGAGGTCGGCGCCGTATTTATTGTAGAAGAATTCAGCGTTGATCGGTTTGTCGCCGGATTTGGAGATTTTTTCGCCGGTTGAGTTGTCGATGACGAAGCCGTGGGTCAGCACGCGGCGGTACGGGGCTGCTCCGCGCACGATGACACTGAGCATGAGCGATGACTGGAACCATCCGCGGTGTTGATCGGTGGCTTCGAGGTAGAGGTCGGCCGGGGTGCCTCCCAGTTCAGGGCGGCGGTCGAGGACGGCGACGTGACTCGAGCCGGAGTCGATCCAGACATCAAGGGTGTCGCGTCCGCGGGTGACGGTAGGGGGAAGTCCGGCGAGGGCGGCCCATTCGGCATCGGATTTTTCAAACCAGGAATTCGTGCCGTGGACGGCGACCACATCGGCCACTTTGCGGGCGACGTCGGCGTCGAGGATGGGCTCTCCTTCGGCGGTGAAGAAAACGGGCAGGGGAACGCCCCAAGTGCGCTGGCGGCTGATGCACCAGTCGGGACGCGCTTCGACAGTGCCGAAAATACGGTTTCGGCCCCAGGCGGGCAGCCAGTCGACCTCATCAATGGCTTCGAGGGCGCGCTGGCGCACGTCATCGATGCGGATGAAGAACTGGGGGACTGAGCGGAAGATGATGGGGGTTTTGGAGCGCCAGCAGTGAGGGTACTGGTGGATGTATTTTTCGCGGGCGATCAGGGCGCCTTGTTCTTGGAGCAGGGCGATGATGGGCTCATTGGCTTCGAAGACGTGTTTTCCGGTGAGGAAGTCGAGGCCGGCTTCACTGGTGAAGCGGCCGAGGTCATCGACTGGCGAGAGCAATCCGAGGTTATTTTCTCTACCGGCGTTATAGTCATCGGTGCCGTGTCCGGGGGCGAGGTGGACGGCGCCGGTGCCGGTTTCAGCGGTGACGAAGAGGCCGGTGACGATGGTGGAGGTGCGTGGGAGGAACGGATGGGCGGCGGTCTGGCCTTTCAGGCTGGCTCCTTTTAACCGGCGGACTTCCTGTTGCAGGGTGAGGCCGGTTTTTTGTTGAAATGACTCGAGCAAGGAGGCGGCTACGAGGTAGTTCTGCGGGGGGGAATTTTCCTTCTGGAAGCGGCCGACGACGTATTCGAATTCCGGGTGCAGGGCGATGCCTAGATTCGATGGTAGCGTCCACGGCGTGGTGGTCCAGATGACGTAGCTGAAGTCGTCATTGACGGCGGGGAAGGCGACGAAGATGGCGGGGGAAGATTTTTCTTTATATTCCACCTCGGCTTCGGCGAGGGCGGTTTGGGCGCCGTAGCTCCAGAGCACGGGTTTTTGGGACTGGTAGACGAGGCCTTTGTCGACGCAGGTGGCGAAGACGCGGATAATGTCGGCCTCGTACTGGCGGTCGAGGGTCAGGTAGGGGTTCCACCAGTCGCCGAAGACGCCGAGACGCCGGAAGCTGTTGCGTTGAATGTCAATGAACTGGCGGGCAAAGGCTTCGGCGCGAGTACGGATTTCGGCCGGGCTGAGACCGGCGGTTTCGCGGACCACCTTGAATTCAATAGGCAAGCCGTGACAATCCCATCCTGGGACGTAAGGGGTTTCGAAGCCGGCCATGGACTTCGATTTCAGGACCAAGTCTTTGAGGATTTTGTTCAGGGCGGTGCCCATGTGCACGTCGCCATTGGCGAAGGGTGGACCGTCGTGGAGGACGTAGCGCGGGGCGGCTTGGTTTTTGCGGCGCGTTTGGATGGCTTCGTACAGTCCCGCTTTCTCCCATTTTTCGAGGCGCACGGGTTCGCGTTTCACCAAATCGGCGCGCATGGGAAAATCTGTCTTCGGCAGGAGGACGGAATTCTTGTATGTTTCGGCGGCGTGGCTGCTGGGCGTGGGCTGGCTCATGAGAAAGTGGCGGGTGGCGGCGTGATGGCGGCCGTGGTGAATCGGGTTGCAGACTACGCCGTCGGGCCGGGGGGTCAAGGTGACTGGGCGGGAGGCGGCGCCAAATTACTTGCGTGAGCCCGGGGTGTGGGCGACGCAACGGTCGTCATCCCTCCGGTTTTTTGTTTTTATTCTGATGTTCACGTCTTCGCCCCTTCGCCTTGGTATTATTGGCACGGGATTTATTGCCACCGGTTTGTTGGCGGCCTGCGGTTCGAGGCCGGATCGACGGGTGACTGGTTTGTTGACGCGTCGGCGTCCGGATCAGGTGCGGTGTGCGCGTCCGGAATTATTAACGCAGAGTCTGGATCAATTGTTGGACGCTGCTGATGTGGTTGTGGAGTGCAGTGGGACTGTCCGTCATGCGACGACGGTGGTGGCGGCGGCGGTGGCGGCGGGCAAGCCGGTGGTGACGATGAATTCCGAGTTTCATGTCACGGTCGGGTCGCATTTTGTCGGATCCGGGTTGGTGACGGAGGCGGAGGGCGATCAATCCGGCTCGCTGGCGGCGCTGAGTGAAGAAATGACGGCGATGGGGTTTCTGCCGAGGATTTACGGTAATACCAAGGGGTATTTACATCTGACGCCGACGCCTGAGGACATGGCTTATTGGGCTGAACGTGGTCTTGTGCTTGCCACGGAGCCACCGGGCGACCTCGGTCGCCATCCGACCGAGGGTCAGACCCTCGGCGTCGACGCCGTACCACGTACGTTCGATCTCTGATGCCTTCGTGGAGTGCGTGCGCACGGTCGTCT
>JALRGB010000728.1 GCA_023253575.1 Verrucomicrobiales bacterium | reverse complement strand
GGAGGAGGGGGAGAGTGGGCATGGGCAGGGAGGAGGGTGGGAGAGAGCAACCAGATAAGGCTTATGTGTAGTTCATAAAAACAACTCTTCAAGAGAGTATTTACGTTCTTTTTTACAGTATTATTTATTTTTTTCTGGTGTTGGTGGGGTGAGTGTGGTGAGGCGGAGGTGGCCGTCGTGGTGCACGGTGGCTATGCGTTGGGAGTGAGGGTGGAAATCGAGGCCGCGGGCTTGGGCGGGCAGGTTGAATGTGTGGACTGGTTTCTCCTGATCGGGATTCCAGAAGAGGAGGTGGCCGCTATTGCCACCGGCGCAGGCGATGAGGGTGCCGTCGGGGTGGAAGCAGGCGCCCCAGAGGGCGTGGCTGGCGAGGCCCTCGGCGAGGTGATTTTTGGCGATGGTGGTGTCTTTCCAGGCGAAGCGCAGGGCCAAGGGTTCCTGCACATTGCCGAGCGGATTTGTGGCTTTGCTGAGGCCTGCGGCGACTAGCCATTGGCCATCGGGGCTGAGGGTGAGCGCCCGCACGCCGCCGTAATGGACTTGCTGACCTCCTTCGTACACGTGGAGTGGGGCGGCATCGAATGTGCGCTCTCGGTTACCGGTGGCAGTGGACCATTGGTGGATTTTGCCATCGAGATCGCCGCTGAGGAGGGAGTTGCCGTCGGGTGAAAACAGCAGGGTGTAGACATCGCGTTCGTGTCCGTGGAGTTCGCGGGTGGGGGAGCCGTCGGCGGTTTGCCACAATCGCACGATTCGGTCATTGCCTCCGCTGGCGACGAGGGAGCCATCGGGACTGACGGCCACGGTGCGCACCCATCCGTCGTGGGCTTTGACGACACGGTTGGCTGGAGGATTTTCTGCGGTGGCGTCCCACCATCGCAGGGTGTTGTCGCAGCTGGCTGAAATCAGGGTGTTTCCGTCAGGGGTGACGGCCAGAGCGGCGATCCATGATTCGTGTCCGGTGAGGATTGTTTTTGTTCCGGAGGCGACCTCGAAGCGGTATATTCTCTCATCTTGAGCGCCGGCGAAGACGAAGCGTCCGTCGGGGCTGAACCGGCAGGTTGTTAACGGCGCATCGGCGGTGAAATCTTTTTCCACGCGGGCCAGTTTGGGGTCGAGGGGCATGGGGGGTGGTGAGCTCAAATTGTGAATGTGAATATTTTCCGGCGCCCCGTGAATTCTGGGTACTGGATTGAATTTTGACCAGTGTTGGCCGTTATTCTTTACTGCCTCCAAACAGGCGCAGGGGCGTTATTTCGACGGAGGTATCGCCTACGCTGATCCACAATCCGTCGTCTTGGAGAGTGACTTGGAGGTCCATGGAGCGGGCGGCCAGAGCTCCCAGCGCCTGACTTTGCGCGGCGGGGATTTGCCAGACGGTTAGGTTGTGGACTCGCGACATTCGGTCTTTCATAGCGGTCCACCAGGCGGGTGTGGTGGGGCTGAAACTGTACACGGTCACTTTTTTTGACCGGCCGCAAAGCCTCACGAGCCGTTTTTCTTCGGGCAGTCCGAGTTCGATCCAGTGCAGTAGCAATCCGGTGAGGTCGTGTTGGCTTAGGGCGGGTTCATCCGCTTCCCACATGTCCTTGCCGAATTCTAGGGAGCCGTGGTCGCGGGTAGCTGGCGCATTCAGGATATAGGCGAGCAGTCGGATCATCAGGCGTTCCTCTGTTTCCGAAGGATGTCGTGCGAGAGTGAGCGTATGATCGGCGTAGACGTTGCGGTCGAGATCTGAAAACGACACGTTTGCCTTGTAAATGATTGCCTTGAGAGCCATGCGCGAAGGCTTAGGCCAGTGTGATGCGGGGGTCAAGGCGGTGCGTACGAGTGGGCGGGCGCCTTGACTGACTCTTAGTTGAAGGCAACGCCTTCGGGTGGCGATTCGGCGGCTGGGGCGGGCTTTTCGGTCGGGCGACTCATGGGGTCGTTGGTGTTGCCTCCGGCTGCTGAGGGATTTTTTACATCAGCAGTTCCTGAATCGGTTCGAAAGCGGGGTCGGCGAGCGGCAGCTTTTGACCGGCGATGGTGAAATTGCCGGTCGATTTGATGGATTCCGGTCTAGCATTTTCACAATAAGTTATCTTATTTGCTCATTTTTAATGCTTCCAACATAATTGTTTGGAAATTGATCGGAAAAAGCTGGTAAACCTTTGAGAACTTAAGAAATTCTTTTGCCTGAC
>JALRGB010000633.1 GCA_023253575.1 Verrucomicrobiales bacterium | reverse complement strand
TGGACCGCTGTCGTGGTTGCCGGGGACCGGACAAAACCGTTGGGTCAAGCTGGTCTGTTCCGGGTACCGGTTGTCGACGCGCCGCTTGATGAACTCGCCGTAGAAGGCGCCTACATTTCGTCCCCACGTGGCCTCGCCGACAGCATACCCCAGCGTGTAATTGTGATCGCCGGCCGCGACGAGGAAATCTGGCTGCCATGATTTGACTAAGGTGGCCACGGCGGCTTGGTCAGGTGTCCCTGATCCATAGTCGGCGAAGGCGGCGAAGCTGAAGCTACCCCCGGGCGGAGCGGCAGTAGCGGCGCTGGCCCCATCCAGGCTGCCCGTGGCCGCACGGGTGACGAGTGGCGGCGCTCCGGGCAGCGCCTGATACGTATGGTTCTCAGGGTAAAGCTCTAGCGAGTATGTGGACGAGCGAACACCTTGCACCACCACGTGGCAAGCGCCGGCCGCGGGCATCGTGTACTGCAGAGAGGCTGACAGCGGATCGGCAGGATGGACCGCGCTCTGGGCCAGCACCTCACCCGCCGGGGTAGTCAGGGTGAATTTCTGAGCCGGATTCGATTGGAGAAGCAGGCGGACGGTTTCGCCGGCAGCCGCAGTGAAGGAGTAGTAGTGAGGAGTCGCGGACGCGGCCACGGTGCTGGTATAAACGGCTGCGCGCAGAAGTCCGTTGGCTCGAGCGGCATCGAGGGAATACGGCATGGCCGGATTGGTCGGCTGCCCGGAAACCCCGCCATTGACCAGCACGGAAACGCGGGAACGCCCGGAGGAACCCCGGTCGCCAATCAGCAGCTTGTAGGTACCATCCTCGAGAATGGGCAGATGCTCAAGCGAGTTGCCCGAGCGCACTCCCCCAGTGAGCGCCCTACCAGCCGCATTCACTACCTCGATTTTGCCGATCGCCACATCGCCCGTAATGCCCACCAGAATCGAAAGTGTCTGCCCCGCCCGCAAGGCCAGCAGGTGATCAACCGTTCCAGTGGCGGGTATGGGTGCCGAATTCGTGATGGCGGCAAACAACTGACTGCCTTGCGGCCCGACGCGCTGGAGCGGTCCGAGATCCAAGTCATCGCGCACTTGAATGCGCACCGGCGATGGCTCTGACCATCCGTCTTTGTCCCGCACCTGATAACTAAATCCAGCCAGGCCCGCGAAATCAGGATCCGGAGTGAATTTATAGCGGCCGTCCATGCGTTGCATATCCGTAACCACGCCGTTCTTCACATCGACGGCCCGGACCTCAAGGATTGGGTCAAACGCGACACCCGCGGAGTCAAACAATCCATCGTTGGCGAAAAGCGAGGGTGACGTCGGCTGTGATTGATCCCGAACAGTGTCTTCAGCCAGAAGAAAGTCACCGTCCGGCTGGAGCAGCGGCGGGATGAGCCCATCCGCCACCTCGATCACCACCGTGCCTATCAGCGGCGGGACATTGGCTATTTCATACTCGTCTCGGTACTGGAACGTATCGCGCCCGAAAAAGTTGGGTGATGGGGTGTAGATGAAAGCGCCGCTTGGAGCGAGATTGAGCCCACCTTTGGTGGGAGCGAGATGGCGTTTGATGAGCCCCATGCCCTCGTCATTTCTAACGACGTTGACCCCGGTCAACAGCTGCCCTTGGGTAATGGCATAGGCATCATCAACCGGTGTACCGCTGTCGTCATTAACCACCGCGACAAACTGGTTCGTGACAGTGCCGCTGCGTCCGATCTTCTCGGTTGATACGAGTTGGACCCTGAACCAAGTGGAGAGGCTCGGCACGGTATCCGCTTTGATCAGGACATCAAAGGTACTGGTGGTAGCGCCTGCGGGCACCGTCACCACGCCCGAACTGGCAACCAGATATGAGTATGTTCCTGAAACCTCCCATTTGTAGGAAGCACCGGCCGGCGCCGGGCCGGTCAATTGCAGGGTGAGCGGAACAGCGGTGATACCGGTGTCACCTTCAGCCACGCTGATGTTATCGCCGATAAAACCAATGTTCGGAGGCGGCGGCGTGATCGTGATCGTGGCGTCAGGACCGGTCTGACCCACCGTCGGTTCGCTGAGCCTC
>JALRGB010000303.1 GCA_023253575.1 Verrucomicrobiales bacterium | reverse complement strand
AGAGGGATTCGTAGACCTCCTTGCCATGGCGGGCGGCATCGCTCAGGGCGGCCTCGAGGGAGGCGGCGCGATCCTGCTCGATGACGGCGGCGATGAGCGGTCGACTGGAGGCGGAGGCGGCGGAAAACGACGCTGGCACGGCGCCATTCCCGGCCTTGGCGGCGGCGCGAAACGCAAGGAAGACCTGAGCGGAGACCTGGGGGTCGGAATCAGCGACCATAGCGGTCATGGCGGCGGTGACGACGGGATCCTTCTGGAGCATCCATGGTTCGGCGAGTTGCGCGGCCGCACGGCGCACGCGTGGCTGGGTGTGTTGCAGGCTGCTAACGACGAGTTCGGGGGACAAGCTGGCCAGACCCTGCAGTGTCCAGAGGGCGTGGATGCGGGCATTGACCACATCATGACTGGCGGCCATTTTTATCAGCGCAGGAACGGCCAAAAGCTGGCGCTTTGAAACCAGCAGCATTTGGGCGGTATCCCGCCACCATCCATTGGGGTGGGCCAGATGGGCCACCAACTCGGTGGGGGAATCATCCAGCATGGTGGGTTTTGGACCCGCGGCCTTATTTTCCGGCAGGATGCGATAGATACGGCCATGGCGCACGACAGTGGTCATGCCCCATTTTTTGACGCGGTGGTAGCGGGCGACCCAGCGTTCTTGATGCTGATCGCGCCAGTCATCATTTTTTCCGATCTCGGTGGGAAACCATGTTTTTTCCTGAATGATTCCGCGGTAGAGGTCGGCGACGTAGAGCCCGCCATCCGGCCCGCATTCGGTCCAGACCGGGCGGAAATAGGCGTCGCTACTGCGCATGAACTCGCTTTCGGCAAAAGCGTTGTGGGCGGTCCCGACACCATTATTCCATTCGAACCGGCTCATACGGAGCAAGCGCCCGACCGGCTCGCACGTCACGGCATTTCCGTAAAATTCCGGCATCAGGTGACTGCGGACGACGGACTGTCCACAAGTGGCGGAAAATCGGGTCAAAATCCGTTGTTTTTCGAGGTCATACCCGCCATCGGAGAAATCCCAGACCGGGCAAGCGGACCATGGACGTTCGTACCCCGGCGCGTGTTCCTGAAACTGTAAAATCGGGTAACCGGCGGGCAGTTGAAACGAATGCGCCGGATTCGCTCCGCCGCCCCAGCTGCACACCAACCGCCCGTCGTCGTCGCGAGCCATCCCCCATTGGCTGATCCGGCCGAGCGCATGGGGCATAGCATGCAGAGCACCTCCATCGTAACGAAAACGAAAATCATTGGAGCAGATCGTGTTGTCCAGATTCCACACCAATCCGGAAGCCTGATGCTCGATATTGCCCGTATCCTCCTCACCCTGATAACTCAATTCCCGGCGGTCCGAGACACCGTCCTGGTTGTCATCAAAATAGGACCAAATAGATGACGATCCAGTCAGACTGACCAAGACCCGGTCTCCCATAGGCAGGATCGTTCGAGGGAGCACGACGTTGTCGATAAACACCGTGCGTTGATCCATGCGGTCGTCACCATCCGTGTCCACCAGCTTTACGACCCGGCTGACGGGATCGAGCTGCCCGGTCCCGTGTTCGTCCTGCATATACGTCCGCCACTCACACACATAGAGTGCACCATTGCCGTCGAACGCCATCATGGCCGGCTCCTCGACCATGGGTTCGCTCGCAATACAATCGAGGCGGAAGCCGGCGGGGATTTCAATCGTCCGCATGGCTTCCTCGGGAGAAAGAGCGGGGAACGTCGTATCTGGATTCCATTCCTGACTGGCGGCCATGGAGGTTCCGGCCAGCAGCAGGGCCAGCACGGCCACGCCTGCTGGAGAATGGGGTAAACGGGCGGAGCAGGTCATACAAAGAAGATAGAAGCATGTGGCGTTTGTCACCGGAGTAAACCCCGGAATGGCGGAGGATGTGAGGGAGCTAGGAACGCGTGCATACTCAAAAAAACAATCCCCCTACCGCCTGAATTGGGGCTTGGCATGGGCGGCAATTCCCGGATGATGGTCTCTGCGGGCCCGACCGTATTTACCCATTATGAGCCTTACTCGACGCAGCCTTCTTCACCGTGGCACTCTGGCCCTAGTCACTGGCCCCACGCTGGCGGCCCTCGGGCAGGAGGCCCGGCCTACCGTCCCTACGCGTGATTGGCCGCTCGTGGTCTCGACCTGGCCGTTTGGAAAACCGGCCAACGAAGCGGCGTTAAAGGCGCTGGTAGGAGGCGGCAGCCTGCTTGATGCGGTGGAGCAAGGCATTCATGTCACAGAATCTGATCCGGCCAATGCCTCGGTCGGACTGGGCGGCCTACCCAATGGCGCAGGCGTCGTCCAGCTGGATGCGTGCATCATGCATGGGCCCGGCCATCAGGCTGGCAGCGTGGCCGCACTAGAGGGCATCGTCCATCCGATCTCCGCCGCCCGCCGGGTCATGGAAAAAACACCGCACGTCATGCTCGTTGGCGAAGGGGCAAGGCTCTTCGCCCTCGAACAAGGTCTAGCCTCCGTGCCATTAGACACCACCGCCGCCTACGAGGCGTGGCGCAAGAAGCGCGCCCTAGAGAAAGAGGCCGCCACCCAGGCCGGCGACCCTGAAAAGAAAAAAGAGAATCATGATACCATTGCCCTGCTCGTCCTTGGAGCGAATGGGGATCTCGCGGGCGGCTGTTCGACAAGCGGCTGGGGAGGCAAACTGCCCGGGCGCGTCGGCGATTCACCCATCATCGGCAGCGGACTGTATGTGGACAATGAAGTCGGCGCGGCCGGAGCCACCGGACTAGGCGAAAATGTCATGCGCTACTGCGGCTCGTTCCTCGTCGTCGAACTCATGCGTCAGGGACTCCACCCCACCGAGGCCTGCCTCGAGGCCATCCGCCGCATCGCCAAAAAAGACCCCAAAGGCATGGACATCAGTGTCAGTTTTGTCGCTCTCGACAAACAAGGCCGCTACGGAGCAGCCGGCTCGGCCAATGGATTTCAATATGCCGTCACCACCCGCGCCTCCAGCGAAATCGTGACCGCTCCAGGCGTGGGACCGCTGGACATCGGTCCGGTCGGCGGCAATCGGAAAGACAGCGACCGGTAAGAACCAGCACCTTCACTCGACCACGACCGGTTTTCGCCAACGCGCGGTCGTTCGCCACTGGAGCGGCTCAACCCCCTCGTGAGGAACTTGCCGAGCCCGCCATCGTTGTCGACGCACAGTCCTCGTTGTCGGTCTCCACCTGACGAAAAGCCTGACTTGATTTCAGCGTGTCATGAAAGCGCGCAGATCGGCATTCAAGCGGGCCAATGATTCGAGAGTAGAGTACATCATATGACCGCCCTCGTAAGAAGCGATGGACAGATTGGTTCTTCTGGCGGGATCGACGGGCAGGTGATTGAGAGTGTATTCGATACCACCGGCCGGAGTGGCGAGGTCATAGTGACCGCAGGCCACAAAAACGCGAAGGCTGGGGTTGCTGGTCATGGCTTCGGCGAGGGCCGGAGCGGAGCTGACGTATCGGCCGGCGAATCCTGCGTAACTCCATGGGTGCACATCGCGCGTGAGAACTTCGTAGGCGAGGTCGCTGTCGTATTTGAGTTCGCCGCGGACGTATGCATTCAGCAACGTGGCGTACGCTCCGTAAATGTTGGTGTAGGAGGGATCCTCATTGGACGAGGCATCGGCCGTCGCACGGGCGTCAAACCGGCCGACGACCTTATTTTCTTTTTCGAGGAGCTTTTGGCGGAAAGTATTGGGACCGACCCGCAGCCGCTCGCGCACCCACAGCTCGGCGGGCAGCCCGGTCAGACGGGACAACTGAGTGGCCACTTCGGCCACTTTTTCAGCGGGAAGCACATGACCGCGAAACAGGGCCGCCGCATACTCGCCCTGAGCATAGTCCGAAGCCAGCTGAACGACCGTTCGCACGTCCGTCTGCTGCAAATCAGGGGGGAGCTTTTGGTGGAAGTGAGCCGTGGCCGCCATGGCTGACAAATATCCCGTGTGCGGCACGTCATTGCCCGGATCAGCCGAGAGAGTTTTGAAATCGATCACGCCCGAGACGATGGCAATACCATTGAGGTACATACCATAACGCTCTTGCAGATGCCCGGCCAACCCGGCAGCGCGCAGTCCGCCGTAACTCTCTCCAGCCAGAAACTTTGGTGAGCCCCACCGGTTGTTCACGGAAACGTAGCGGCGAATGAACTCTCCCACCGCTTCCAGATCCTCGGTGTACCCGTGGAATTGCCGGGCTTCATCCGGCTTGGCTGCCCGGCTAAACCCGGTACTCACGGGGTCGATAAAAACCAGATCCGTCACATCAAGCAGACTGTACTCGTTCGCCGCCATCTGAAACGGCGGCACCGGGGCGTCCACCCCGCCCGGCGGCAACACCACCCGCCGAGGGCCAAAAGCCCCCAAATGCAACCAGACCGAAGAACTACCAGGCCCGCCGTTGAAACAAAATGTCACGGGCCGCTGGCCACCATCACCCGCATTCTTTTTTTCATAGGAAATATAAAAGACGGAGGCGCGCTTCTCGCCGTCAACCCGAGTCAAGGGCAGCGTACCGGCTGTCGCCGTGTAGTTGATCTTCTGACCAGCTATCACCACCTCCCCTTCCGTTACTGACTTCGTTTCCTTGTCATTCTTTTCATCCTTCTCCGCTGGCTTGTTTTTATCTTTATCTTCCTCCGCAGCAAAAACCCGCGACTCCGACAGGATGGAGACTGTCAAAACGACGGCGCTCAGACGGACCAACAAACAGACAAACAGATGGGATCGGATCATTGATGACAGGAAATGAAAGCAGAGGGGAGGGACATGGTCCACGAAAGGCCGGACCGTGCAAGTGCATGCTGGAATTGAGGCCCTGACTGGTATTTCGGAAATTATGCATGGAGGTGGCGGTATCCTGACGTACAATGCATTCGACCATTCGCTGCAGCGAGCATGACGACCACGAGCCATTCCATCTCCCCTCCGCCTCTTGACTGGAGGGCCATGGCATGGCGTTCGGGGGCGTGTGCTGTGTTAGCGGTGACCGGGTGGATTCTGCAGAGCGCGCATTTTCAGAATGCGGCCATGGGGTGTTACTGGGCGGCCTTTCTCGCGGGCGGCTGGGATCTGACCCGGGAAACGTGGGCCGAATTCAGGCGGCTGGAGTTCACCACGCATTTTTTGATGCTATTGGTGGTGCCGGCCACGGCGGCCTTGGGGGCGTGGGGTGAAGGCGCGTTGTTGCTAGTCTTGTTTTCCGCGTCGGCTGCTTTGGAACAATTTGCGATGGGGCGGACACGCAGCGCCATCGATGCCTTGCTTCGGGGCGCGCCGAAAACCGCCGTGGTTCTGCGTGACGGATCGCCCGTGGACGTACCAGTGGAGGATGTAATCCCTGGCATGAGAGTGCGGATTACTCCGGGGCAGCAGGTGCCGGTAGATGTTGAAATCACGAATGGGGAAAGTGCTTGTGATGAATCCAGTCTAACGGGCGAATCGATCCCGGTGGAAAAGCGACGTGGGGACACCGCTCTCGCTGGAACCATCAATGTTCAGGGCGTGCTAGAAGGAACAGTTTTGCGAGCGGCCGGGGAAAGCACTCTGCAGCGCATGATCGGATTGATCGAGCGGGCCCAGCATTTACGGGCGCCGTCACAGCGGCTTGCTGATGCTTTTGGCACGCGTTACACGGCGGTCGTGCTGACTGCCTGCACGGCCCTCTTTTTATGGTCATGGCTGGCGGAAAATCGAGAGGTCTTTCAGACCGCCACGGACGCTCCCAGTGCATTTTATCGGGCCATGGTTTTGCTGGTTGTGATGTCTCCATGCGCCTTGGTCTTGTCTGTGCCCTCGGCCATTCTTTCTGCTATCGCCAGCGGAGCGCGTCAGGGAGTACTCTTTCGCGGCGGCGGGGCGGTAGAAAAACTCGCCCAAGTCACCGTCGTCTGTCTCGACAAAACGGGAACCTTAACCGAAGGGCATTTTCGCGTCCGGGAAATGAATGTCCTAGAAGGCGATGAGGACACTCTGCTCATCAAGGCGGCCGCGCTGGCCCGGCTTTCGACGCACCCGGTTTCCCGGGCCCTCGCCCGCGAAGCGACCGCCCGCCATACCGATGAACAAACCGCCACCAGCGTGGAAAACCTGCCTGGAGCCGGAGTGCGCGGCCAAGTGAATGGCCGCGACGTCTGGCTCGGCAACCGTCATCTCATTTTCCGCGACGACCCGGAGGGTGCCGGCCGGATGCCGCCACCCGGCGATGCCCTGAGCGAAGTCTGGCTGCGGAGCGACGGCTTGCTCGGGCAATTTCTTCTTCGCGACAGCCTCCGCCCCGAAGCCAGCGAGATGCTGGCCAGTTTACACACTGAGGGAGTGCGCACGGTGATGCTCACGGGCGACCGCGATTCTGCCGCCCAGCTCATTGGCACGGCCTCGGGCGTGGGCGAAGTCCGCTCGGGCTTGAAGCCAGAGGATAAGGTAGCCGCCATCGAGGCATTTAAAAAAGGCGGGGCCCGCGTCGCCATGGTCGGCGACGGAGTCAATGACGCCCCGTGTCTAGCCGCCGCCGACGTGGGTGTGGCCATGGGAGCCCGCGGTTCGGACGCGGCCATCGAGCAGGCTGATGTCGTCCTCATGCACGATCGGCTGGAAAATTTCCTAGTCGCCCGCGATCTGAGCCGCCATGCCCGCCGCATCATTGCCCAAAACATCACCATCTCTCTGGGCGTCATGGGCCTGATGGCCATCATGACCATTTTTTCCTCCAAAGTACTGCTCTCGGTGGGCGTGGCCATGCACGAAGGCAGCACCGCGGTCGTCGTCCTGAATAGCCTGCGACTCCTGCTGCCTTCGCGCCATCGAAGGACGACCCGCCATCAATCGCCCGCCCCATCTCCCCTTCCCTCTCCGACCACAGTCGAACCCGAAACCCACACCCCACCCGCATGAAACTCGATCGCCTCCTCGTCCCCGTCGACTTCTCCGAAAACTCGACCCCCGCCATTGAAGCGGCGCTGGCCCTAGCCCAACCCGCCGGTGGCAGCATCACCCTGATCCACGTCCTCGAGCCCATCATCATCCCGTATGGCGAAAGCCTGCCCATCGAACCACCCGCGGACGTTGTCCGCCGCGAGGGCGCTGAAGCGGAAATGGAGCGACTACGCGCCCGTTATGCGCAGGAAGGAAAGCTCGAAACGCTGGTCCTCAGCGGATCGGCTTGGGATACCATCTGCGAAACGGCCAGCCACAACCACACTGACCTCATTGTGTTGACCAGCCACGGGCGCACGGGTCTCAGCCGATTGCTGCTGGGCAGCACGGCGGAACGCATCGTGCGCCATGCCCGCTGCCCGGTCCTCGTGCTCAAGTCGTTTAAGGAAAGCACGGCCGCCTGAGGCCATCCACCTCTGAGGCCAGTTTCTCAACCAGCCGTCACCCGCACAGTCTCACCGGCTTCTGGCGCGCGGAAGGTAGTTTCCTC
>JALRGB010000532.1 GCA_023253575.1 Verrucomicrobiales bacterium | reverse complement strand
GCTGGTCCACGAGCAGGCGCGCGGTCACCTGCTTCATTTCATGGCCAACCACGAGCTGCTGGCCACCGAATTGATGGCCCTGGCTTTGTTAAAATTCCCGGATGCTCCGCCGGCTTTCCGGCGCGGACTACTGCACACACTCGTTGAAGAGCAATGGCATACGCAGTGGTATCTCGACCGCATGGCGGCCTATGGGGTCGGGTTTGGCGAGTTGCCGGTTAATGGGTTTTTTTGGAAGGCGGTGGCCGACATGGAGAGTCCGATGGATTACGTGACCCGTCTGCCACTCACGTTTGAGCAAGCCAATCTTGATTTTTCGCTTCATTACCGGGACGTCTTCCGCCGGGCGGGCGACGAAGAGGCAGCCACGTTGTTTCAGACGATTCATGATGATGAGATTTCTCATGTGGCGTATGGATTAAATTGGTTTCGCAAATGGAAATCACCGGACGAAGACGACTGGCATGGGTTTTCCCGGCGATTGGTTTTTCCGCTCACGCCGGTGCGGGCCAAAGCGCGTCAGTTGATCGACCATGACGGCCGGCGGCGAGCGGGGCTCGATCCTGAGTTTATTCGCGAGCTCGATCTCTTTGCCGGCTCCCGCGGCCGCACGCCGCGCGTTTATTTTTTCAATCCTCAGGCTGAAACCACCGTACACGGTGGCCAGCCCGACCGTCCGATCATGCGCTTGGCCGAGGATTTCGACCTCTTGCCCGCCTTTCTGGCCCACCAAGAAGACGTCGTGCTGGTCCGGAGCAAACCCCGTCAAGAACACCTGGAAAAATGGCGGCGCCTCGGATTCGTCTGGCCAGAACTTGAACCCCTCGAACGCGACGGCCTCATCGCTCCCGACAGCCCGCTGCGTCAACGCAAGCTGGGCGGATTGCGCCCGTGGGCGTGGTCGCCCGACTCCGAAAACGTGCTCGGACCGCTGCACTCACAAGTCGGAGGCACTCCCGCCCCCCACCCTTGGCACCCCGACCAACGCCAGCTTTTTTCAAAACAATGCGGCGCTGAAATTCTCCACGACTTGGGTGACCCGCTGGCAGGCCGGGTGGTCACTTCGGTCGCCGCACTGCACGACGCCATCCGCGCCCTGCAGACGGACGGCCACCGCTGCGGCGTAGTCAAACCCGCCTTCGGTTCGTCCGGCCGCGGATTCCGCCGTACCCAACTCTGGTCTCCGGAAGACGACATCTGGGCCGATTCCATGATCGCGGCTCAAGGCGCGCTGGTCGTTGAACCATGGCTCGAACGACTCGCCGACTTCTCCGTGCAAGCCGAAGCCATGAGCGATGGCAAGATTCACCTCAAAGGCCTGACCCGGTTGCTCACCGACGAACGCGGCCGCTTCCTCGGCATCGAAGCCTCAGGTCGGTTCGCCAAACTCTTCAGTCCTGAAATCGCGAGGTTTTTCTGCGGCGCCGGAAACGGTGCCTGGGTGGAAGAATATTATCTGACCCACGTTTTCCCCCACCTCGCCAAACGCTTCGCCCCATGCCATTTTCGCGGTGCTTTCGGCCTTGATGCGCTGGTCTACCGCGCCGCCGACGGCACCCCCACCCTGCGCGCCGTCGTGGAACTCAATCCACGCCATACCATGGGACGGGTGGCCCTAGAACTGCGGCGCCTCGCCCATTCCTCGTCCCGCCTCCACTTCGCACTCGCCACTCTGCGGTCGACTCAGCCGACCCGCCCGTGTTCGTCGCTGACCGCCTTGGCCGCCCAGCTCGAAGCCGAAAACCCAGTACGCCTCCGACCACAAGGCGATAGCGTCAAAATAGATAAAGGCACCCTCATCCTCAACGATCCCACTACAGCCCAACGGTTTCTCGCCGTCCTCACGGTTTATCCCGGTGGCCGCCCGCCAGCCGGATCCGCCGTCTGACAGCTACAAACGCCCGCCAGTCGGATTTCACCCCCTTCCCCATCCCGCAACCGCCTCTCTCTCTCACCGCACCCGCACTTCAGAGGGTGCAGAATGGAATAGGTTCTTCTTGCGAGGCGCAGCGGACAGTCACGTGACTGGCGGCATGGGCATTGAGGGTGCGCTGGAGTACGGCGCTGGCGACATCGGGGTGATTGCAATCACTGCTGAGGTGACCGAGCCAGAGGTGACGGAGGCGGGGCGAGATGATTTGGCTGACGAGCTCGGCGGTCTGTTCATTACTGAGGTGGCCGTGACGGCTCGAGATCCGTTGTTTGGTGGCCCATGGTCGTTTTGTATCGGCGGCCAGCAATTGCGAGCAATAATTCGCTTCGACGAACAGCCCATCCAGATCCCGCAAGCGCGCCAGCACGGCGGTAGTCGCATGCCCCAGATCACTGACAACCCCAAGCCTTGAATTGGTGCTGACACCAGCTTCCAGAACGTCGTGTTCAATAACAAACCCCATGGGGTCGACCGCATCATGCGGCACGGAAAATGTTTCAATGCGCCACCCTTTCCATTCGAAGCGGCTGCCTGTTTCGACCAGCTGCCATTTCACGGGTGACCGCAGCGAGCGGCGCACCATTTCACTCGTGTGGGGGTTGGTAAATACCGGCACCCCAGCCAGCGGACCGCGCATCAGCACGTCAAGCCCCCTGATATGATCACCATGCTCATGCGTCAGCAGTACCCCACAGACGGCTGACGCCTCCAGCCCGACCTGCTGCAGCCGCGCCACGATTTGGCGAGCAGAGAGGCCCGCATCGATCAATAACGCCCCGTCCGGTCCGGCCACCACCGCACCATTGCCCCCACTACCGCTGCCCAGAATTGAGAATCGCATTGCTCGTTAATTAAGCACGATTAGAAACGATCAACCATGGATCTTTCGTTTCTCTTTCACACTGGCAGGATCTTGCTATAATTCCCTGTGCTTTGGTTTCGTCATTTGGTGCCGTTTGCCGTACTGGCGGTACTGGCCCTCGGCGGCATGGCCGCCTACCAGGAGGGCCAGCGGCGGCTTGATGTCTGGCTGCGACAGAAATTGACGGTAGAATTGGCCCGGGAAAACCTGCGAGCCGATATCGGCAAAATGACTCTGGACCCGCTGCGCGGACTGGTCGCGCGCGACTGCCGCCTCTACGGAGGCAAAGATCAGAAACTCTTGCTCGCCACCTTCGACCGGTTGCGCGTCGAAGCAGACCTCTCACGCCTCCTTTATCGCCAACAGTTTATCAATAGCGTCACCCTAACCGACGCCGCCCTCGCCCTGCCTCTCGATCCAGAAAATCCGCAAACCCAGTGGCTCACCCTGACCGGCCTGAATGCCAGCATCCTCGCTTCCGGGGATCGCTTTGAAGTACGCCAAGCCCGCGCCCTGCTCGAAGGCGTGCCCGTGACAGTGGAGGGCACCCTGCTGAAACCTTCTAAAATTCAACGGTCCCGATCCCGCCCGAAAGAAGAAAAACGGGAGGCCCTCGATCTCCTCCGCGAGCGGCGCCACTGGCTTGATGAATTGCGCGGACAACTCCGGCAATTGAAATGGGAGACAAACGGCCGACCGCCCCAGCTCGACCTGCGGCTGACAGTTGATCTCGATCGCCCGGCGGAACTCCGGCTCTGGGGGCGCCTCCATGGCGAAAATTTCCGATATCGCGACTATGTCATCCGCGACCTCGAAGTGGCAGGCGAGTGGTCGAGGGGTGAAGCCACGATTCGTGAGGCACGATTGCGGGACACGGTCGGCACATTGACGGGTAGTGCGCGGCTGGAGCCCGGCCGATCGCGTCCGGAATATTTTTTCACGTTTCAATCGACCGCTAATCTCCCGGCCTTGATTGGCGCCATTCATGAAGTGCCGGCCTTGAAAGAATTCGTCCTGTACGAGCCAGATTCTCTGTCGACCTCGGGCGAGGCCTCATGGCGCCCGGCCAGTGCGGATGGATCCACTCCAGCGGCGCTACAAGTGATGGGGCGTCTGACCAGCGGTCGATTTGCCACGCGCGGAGCGGTTTTTGAGTCGCTGGAGGCTGCATTTTTCCTCAAGGACGGGGACATCAACCTGCGCAACGTCAGGCTCGCGCATGAGAGTGGCACACTGGACGGGCAGGCCATGCGCCAGAGCGGCCAGTGGCGCTACCAGATGCAAATGCGCATGAACCCCAAGGCTTTGCAACCGTTCGCCACCACGGCCGCTCAACACCGTCTATTTGACCGCCTTGATTTTCAGGACCATTCGTCCATGGAACTGGAGGCCCGCGGATCCGGGCCTCAGGAGTCACCACAGAGCTGGGAACACGAGGCCACCGTGGACGCGCGCCAGTTTCGTTATCAAGGAGAAGTCATCCGCCGACTCCAGGCCAGTTTGGGCCGCCGAGAAGGCACAACCACGGCCACAGCGGTCCGCCTCGTGCGTCCGGAAGGAGAGCTGACCGCCGCTCGGCTGACCATTGAAGAAGCGGCGAAAACACTGCTGATCGACGACCTGCGCTCAACGGTTTTCCCAGCACCAGTCGTCCGGCAAACCAGCCCGCATATTTTTCGTTTTGTCGATGCCTATCAATTCAGCCAGCCTCCTTCCATTCGCATGGCGGGTCGAGTGGGACTGAAGAATGTGGAATTGAACGACTTTACGCTGGATGTAGTGGCCACTGGGGACGTCCAAGCCACTCTTCCCGACCGCACAGTACTGCCGTTAATCTCCCCGCGGGGGCAAATTACCAGCAAAGGGCGACTACTCTCCCTCGATCTCACCGGTCAGGTGCAGCAGGGAGCGTCGTGGCGCGGCACCACCCTCGACGATACGGTCGCCGCCCGATTTCTCGGAGCTTTTCCGTTGGCCTTCAAAAAGGAACCTCGCTCCGAATCATGGCAGTTTTTCCTCACCGGCCC
>JALRGB010000528.1 GCA_023253575.1 Verrucomicrobiales bacterium | reverse complement strand
CCCTCAAAAACCCCAACCAGACGCAGCCGAGAAGAACGCCATTATCGAGCTCCTGAGCGCCACACTCCGCAATGCCCGCACCGGACCCGAGACCCACACCACCTCACCCGCCATCCGCCGGCTCAACCGCATCGAACTGCGCAATACCCTGCGTGATCTGCTCCACCTACAACAACCGGTCTTCCGCAACCTCGGTATCGCCAAACCGGAAGATACCAACGGCGACGGCACCGTTTCAAGAAATAGCGAAGACCCCGTCCGTGAATTCCCCGCCGACGAACGCGAGCACGGCTTCGACACGATCGGAAGCCGCCTCGTCATGTCGGACTTCCTGCTCAAATTGGTCATCAACGCCGCCGAAGAATGCCTCGATCTGGCCACCGTTCGGAACAACCAACCACCGCCAGACACGCGACAATTTACGGGCCACATTCGCACCGACGGGCCAGCTGGCCTCGAGGGATCGTCGCGTCGGTTTAATCCAGATTTCGATGTGCTCATGGCGCGGTATCTTGAACCAGGGGCGGCCTCGAACGTCGGGCGCATCGCCCCCACCGCGATGGCCGCGACTGGAGTAGGTGTTTCCGGCCGCTACCGCCTCACGGTCGAGGCGTCGAGCCACCATCAGCGGCACCCATGGGGCGAGCTCATCCGCGGCCGCCAAGACGAACCAGCGCTCCTCGGACTGCATCTCATTGATGCGCGCCGCGGCGTTTTTAACGAAGCCAATCCCAACACGGAACTAATCAAACAGTGGCCGCTGCCGGACGACGGTCAAAAACGCGCCTACGTCATTGAAACGTGGATTGACTCCCATTGGCTACCATGGCTCGGCTGGGAGAACGGACCGCATGAACGTGGCCTCAGCGCAGAGAAACTCGTCGAAAAATATTACCCAGCGGCCCACCGGCCGCCCCCGGAGGAGAGTGCTCCAGCGCCGCAAAAAGAGCAGTATCATCACGACATGGTGCGGGAACTTTTTACGGCCGGGTACGCCGGTCCCCACATTCGCATCCACAGCCTGACCATCGAACCACTCCCCGAGGCCTGGCCACCCCCCAGTCATGCCCTGCTCTACGGCCACACCGGCCACGAGCCGATAGACGAACTCCTGCAGCACTTCGCACACCGCGCCTGGCGCCGGCCCCCGCGGCCAGAAGAAACCCACCGTTACATCGAACTGGCGCAGGCTCGCCAGGCAGCCGGCGCCTCCCGCGAGGAAGCCTTGCGCATCGCCTGCACCGCCATCCTCGCCTCCCCGAATTTTTACTACCTGCGGGAAGCGGAAGGAGCCGGCGACTTTAACCTCGCCTCCCGGCTCAGCTACTTTCTCTGGTCCTCCATGCCAGATGAGGAATTAATGTCCCTCGCCGCCGCCGGCCAGCTCAGCGACCCGGCCGTGCGCCGCCATCAGGTCGAACGAATGCTCAATCACCGCCATGCCGCGTCGTTCGTCCGGCGCTTCACCGAAGCGTGGCTGCGACTGGACAAACTCGGCACCATGCCACCATCAGGCGGCTTCTACTTCCACCGGCAAATGGAAGGCCAACTGCTCCGCCAGACCGACGCCTATTTCGCCGAACTCGTCGAGCGCAATGGCCCCATCCGTGAGCTTATTGATTCCAATTACACCTTCCTCAATGAACGCACCGCCACCTGGATCTACCAGCGTGACGACGTGCGCGGCGATGCCTTCCGCAAAGTACCTGCCCAACCGCCCCACGGCGGAGGCATGCTGACCATGCCAGCCGTCATGACCGCCACCGCCAATGGCGTCGATACCTCCCCCATCGTCCGCGGCGTCTGGGTGCTGGAAAGCGTCTTCGGCACACCACCCAGCCCGCCACCGCCAAACATCGAACCCCTCTCCCCAGACTTGCGCAACGCCCAGACCGTCCGCGAACAACTCGAGGCCCACCGCGCTCAAGAATCATGCCTCCACTGCCATCGAAAAATCGACCCTCCCGGCTTCGCCTTCGAAAATTTCGACGAACTCGGCCTCTGGCGCACCCACTACAAAAATGGTGACCAGCCGCTGAAAATTGATCCCTCCTCCACCCTCCCCGATGGCACCACCATCAATGACATCAACGACATGAAGCAACTCATGCTCGAAAAAGAGGAACAAATCGCCCGCACTCTCGTAGAAAAAATGCTCACTTACGCCACCGGGCGAATCCTCACCCCCCAAGACCAAAGCGAGGTTGAAAAAATCCTCGCCACCATCAAAACCAATGGCTACCGGCTGCGTGACCTCATCCATCACGTCGCCGCCAGCACAGCCTTCCTCCCACGCTGACCACTGCCGCTCTGCGGCAAAAAAGACGGACCTCAGTCAACCTGGAACGACGCCCGGCCATCAGCGTCGTTCGCCGCCCGACCCCCTTCGCGCAGCCTCTGCCAAGGAACAGCCTCCGCCAGTCCGGTCGCATCCTTTCCACCGAACCACACCACAATACCAACCACCGGTCCTCAGTCACCACCATCATATCCCGTAAAACCGCACGACTCTGTATCATAAATGTCACATCCCTTCAAATAGGTATTTCTTTAGATAGGAAAAATAATACTTTTTCGTCACATTTTAAACGTAATACATTCTTACTTTTTGTTAAATCGTTGATTATTATATATAAATGACAATATAAATGTAAGTAAATAATATTCTATTAAATTTGTTAAATGGGACGAACCACATATTGCGTCTCTCATAGGGACGTGATGTTATCTGGCAATATTGTTGCGAAGCGAATCATGCAGAGCCGACGAATGAGGGGCAATGAAAGCGCCGTCGGTCATCACTCTGGTGCCCGGCTGACCCCTAAACTTGCAACCTGCTTCATCGAATCTTATGAAACGAATCAGTCACTGGAAAAACCACGCTGCCATGAGCGCCAGTCTGCTGGCGGCGCCCGCCCTCCATGCGGGAACGAATCTCTGGTTCACACCGCTGACCGAGTCAGCACCCGTCGTCGCCCCGAACGCTCTCGAGGAACTAAGCGCTCCCTTCGTCGCTCCGGAAGGGCTTCTGCAAATCAACTGGGTGAGCCTCGCCGAGGTGGAAAACGCGGTGCTCAGCCCAGGCCAATCAATCGTCAGAGCCTCGGCTCTGACTGGAAACAACGCCACTTCGGCTTCGATGTTCGACATGCTGGCGGCCAATCCAGCCGGCACTCATCTTTTCATTCCCCATGAGTCGCCGGTGGGCGCGGGAGTGACCCGATACAGCATCTACGAAAACAAGGCAGAAGTGCTTTTCGCGGGAGACCAAGGCGGTCTGACCGGCAACTGGACGAACGACTGGGGTGCTTTTGACCCGTGCCGCTGGACGCCGCAGAATACGCTTTTCTTGGCCGAAGAATGGGCCGGTGAGGGCCGTGTGATCGAGGTGCTCAATCCGATGGCCGATCCACAGGACATTCAGATCCGCGAGTTGAACCGGATTCCCAATGTTTCGCATGAAGGCATCAACTTCAGCTACCAGTACAAAAACACGATTTACTTTATCGACGAATGGAACTCTGGATCGATCTACAAGCTTGTCTTGAGCGATCATCAGGATTTCACCAAGCCTGGCCAAGTCTTCGTGCTGAGTGTGGATAATTTCATTTCCACCGGCGGCGTCCCAGCCGCCAACTGGAATGAAGGAGCCAACGTCACGGCGACTCGTGAAGGCGCAGCCACGTGGGTCCCCCTCACCGACAAGCTGGGCGTACCTCTTCCCGGGATCACCGACCCATTCCGCAACGGCCCGACCAACGACCCCCGCACCAACAGCAACACGATGGGTGGCCGTCCAGCGGCTGATGACGCCAAGGCCACTCCCTTCGGCCGTCCAGAAGACATGGTGGTCAGTCGTCTAGCCAATGGCAACGAAGTCTTGTACATCACGGCCACGTCCGAAAACAAGGTCCTCTCCATCGAAATCCTCAACACAAACAAAGGTGCCGGCAAAGGTGGGCAAGCCATCGTGCGCACTCTGGTGTCCAACTTGACCCCCAAAAACGTGGGCCACCCTGCTACCACCGGCTCCCTCGGTTCGCCTGACAACCTCGCGATCGACGCCGCTGGCAACATTTATGTGATCGAAGATAATCCAAACGGCGGATCCGCCGGCGGCGACACGTGGTTCGTCCGCGATGTGGACAACAATGGCGTGGCCGAGTCGCTCGATCACTTCTTGAGCCTGCGTGTTAGCGGATCGGAAGCGACCGGCATGATCTTCAATCCAGCGGATCCGACCGAATTCCACATCTGTGTACAGCACCCAAGCAGCACCAACCTCAGTGCGGTGCCGAACGGAATGGGTGATGCGGTCTGGACGTTCAACCTCGCGAACATCCCAAATCAGGACTTCATCAAGTCGCTGAAGCGCGGCCGCTTCCGCACGATCACCAACCAGTAATCGCGCACAGACGGACGGGCCAACCTAGAGGCCCGTCCAGTCATCGCCGACGTTTTGGGTTACCCGAAGGACGTCCCCGCATGGGGCCGTCCTTTTCCTACGAAAGGATCACTGTCTCATTTCCGTTTAACCTTCTGACCGTCATGCCCCGATTTCCCCGCTCCTGCACCATGCTGCCATTTTTACGCTGCGCCCTTGTCCTGCCCATCATCATTCTCCAGCCAGACACCGCGGCCGAATCAAAACCAGTTTATCAGGAACTGATCGAGTACCTTAGCACATCGGACGACGTGCTACCAATGATTCCTGACACTCATCCGGTCAACACTCTGTATAACGCCGAAGCCGTGGTGCCTCCCCAGTGCTATACCCGTACCGAAGCGAAGGCCAATCCCTGTTATGTGTGCCATCAGGACCAAATCCCGGAGCGGGAAAACAAAATGAACGACCGCGATCTCCAAGCCGCTTACAGCTTCAGCGACGTCGGCATGACCAATCACTGGAAGAACCTCTTCGAAGACAGACAATCGCGTATCGCCGCCATCAGCGACGAAGAAATTCAGAGTTATGTCAATCAGGACAACTACTCCGAGCTGCCGGGTCGCCTCGAGGAGAAAGGATTCAAAGGATACATTCCCGATCTGCAAAACCTGCAACTGGGAGCCGAAGCCTTCGATGCGGAGGGCTTCGCCAAAGACGGCAGCCACTGGGTAGCCTTCAATTATAAACCATTTCCAAGCACATTCTGGCCGACCAACGGCGCCACCGACGATGTCATGATCCGGCTACCCGCCCCGTTTCGAACGAGCAAGGACGGCCAGTATTCCCGCGATGTCTACAAAGCCAATCTGGCCATTCTCGAGGCCACGATCAAAGGAGTGACGTCGATCAGTTCACTGCCAGTCGATGAACGCCTGACGGGCCGGGACCTCGATGGCGACGGTCAGATGATGATCTCCCATGCGGTTCATGCGCAAACAGCGTGGGCAGGCGCCGCTGAAGGCACCTTTTTTGACACCCACCTCTATCCGGCCGGCACCGAGTTTCTCCATACCGTACGCTACCTCGGCGTGGACAAGAATGGCCGAATCGGCGGCTCCACACGCATGAAAGAAGTGCGCTACATGTGGAAAGTCCAACCCTACGGAAAGTCGATGTACGCTCGAAAATATCAGTTGGAAGCCAATGAGAAAGAAGCGGGAAACTTGCCCGGCTACACCAGTATCCAACAACATGGTCTCGACAACGGAAACGGCTGGGCCATTCAAGGGTTTATTGAGGATCGAAAAGGACGCCTGCGATTCCTGACCCACGAAGAAAACTTTTCCTGCATGGGCTGCCACAATTCTGTCGGATCCAGCATCGACAAAACCTTCAGCTTTCCCCGCAAGCTCGACGGAGCCAAAGGCTGGGGCTATATCGATCTGCAAGGCATGGCCGACGCACCCACTAAGGGCGAAACCGTCGGCGAGATCGAGCTCTATCTCACCCGTGCTGAAGGTGGTAGCGAATTCCGTAACAACGAGGAAATGGCCGCCCGCTGGTTCAACCCCGACGGAACCGTGGCCAAGGAAAAAATCGCCGCCGCCAAGGACGTCTACGACCTGATCACGCCGTCACCCGCGCGCGCCATGAGCCTGAACAAAGCCTACCGCACCATCGTCGAGGATCAGGACTACATCTTCGGCAAAGACGCCGTCTTGACACCCCCGTCAAACGTCTATGACAAAATAGACAATCTAACGGCTCCTACTCTGCCCGCCGATCGCACCTACGACTACAACATCCTGCTCGACTGGGCTGCCCGCCCCAGCAGCAACGGAAAACCGCTGAAATCCACGGTCGCGGTCGCTACTGAATGATTCTTGCCACCCTCCCTCGCCTCCTGAGCCCGCTCATGAAACCATTCCCTCTACCCTTCATCGCCGTCACCGGCCTACTCGTCGCGGTCGCGGAACTCGTCTACCACCCACGCCTCGGCTCCGCCGGCGACTCCGCCGACCTAGAGACAGTGACGCCAGCCGCACCCCCGGCCCGCCCGCCCCGACCGCCATTCACTCCGACCGCGATTCCAGACAGGACCGCAGCGATGGCCAGCCGCAGCAGCGAGGAAAACCAGTGGGGGGACGCCGAAACCGCCACCGCCGCGCGCTCCGCTGAATTGTGGCAGGCCCATCTTACAGAGCTACTGAACAACGACCATCTGCCCGACCGTCAACTCGGGCAGAAACTCGCCAGTATTGCCTCCGACGCACAGACTCCGATAGAAGCACGGGTCAACGCCATCACGCAGGCGCTCGTTTTCACCGACGACGGTGACTATGATCAGGACATAAAGCAGCTAGCTGTCCGAGCGGACCTTCCCGAGTCTGTGCACACGGTGATTCTGGATGATTTGATGTACCGGGATCCGGCCGCCATTCTTCCGGCCGCGCGCGAGATTGCCAGCACCAGCGGACACCCGCTCTCTGGCGCTGTTGGAGAGTTGGTCAAATCCATCGAGGAAGCCAACAGGCCGGCCGATTAATCATGCGGCCTCGAGGTCTGCCCGGGCGACCGGGTCGGCAGCAGAGGGCTACCATTTCATTTTGACGCTGACGACGCCGCCGAGACCGGCTTCATTTTGACCGGATCCATGGATCCGATAGTCTTCGTCCGTGAGGTTTTCTAGGCTACACGTCAGATCGAGATGAGAGTTGACCTGCCAGCCGGCGCGCAGCGAAGCGACCAAATACCCTGGGGTCCCTCCGGCAGGAATTCGTTGATCATCGGCGGCTTGATCCTCCGCGGTGATGCGGTCTTCCTTGGTGGCGCCGAGCACGCGCGCCTCAGCCCAGAACTTTCCGGAGCCGTCATTCCAACGCAGCGCGAGCGAGCCAGAAAATGGCAGCTGACGCGAATGAGGTTTGTCGACAAACGGACGATCCAACACAACCGCCGACTGGGTCCGCGCATCCTGCCAGGCGGCAAAACCCGAAAGTGTCCACTGCGGAAGAAACCTCCAGGCCGCTTCCACCTCGACCCCATACACCACCGCATCTCCCGCATTAGTGGCAATCGATGTCCCCATGCTGGCATCGGTGAATGCCGGAATAATCAAGTCATCAACCTGCGTGTAAAATCCCGCCACACTACCCGAGACGGTCTCCGCCTGACCGCGCAGACCGAGTTCGCTGGTCAGATAGTGTTCTGGATTAACGTCCGGATCGCCAGCCACGTTCCCACCGGATTTCGCGGTCAGATTACCGCTCAAGTCGTCAAGGTTCGGCGCTCGGAACGCTTGCGAAACTCCCCCATAAAGGCTCCAGCGATCCGTTAGGGTATAAATCCCGCGCAACGATCCCACCACATCATCCCAATGCCGAGTCTCATCGCCCCCACCCTCAAACCGACCCAGCATCGCTTCCGCATACGAATAGCGCACGCCGCCAGTGACTTCGAAACGCTCCACCGGACGCCATGCATATTGAGAATAGACACCGAACAACGTGTAGTCGGAATCATCCGCCAACGGCAGGTTTTCTGTACGAGAACCGCCCATAAAATCAGATCGATAGCCAGCCGTCTCTACCGTATCATGATACACATCAAATCCATAGATCCATGATCCCGGGCCCGCCGGCGACTCGAGCCCCAGATCGACCCCAATCGTGTCGACGCCAATCGAGCTCTGGCGCAGCACGCTGGAATTCGATTTCAGCCGCTCCGGAAAACGGTTTTGAAATTCCGACTCATCGGTGGTTTGGTAAGAAAGCGTGGCGTTCCACTGAGTGACGGCCGCACCGTCCTGCGAATCACTGCCGGCATACCGGAGGAATGTAAGCGAGCGTTCCTGATCAAAGATGTTTTCCTGCCACCGACCAGGGGCCGCCACCCGTCCTCCATCGATCCATCCGGGATTATCGAGCGTCCGGTGCCATCGCGAAATGTCGTCCTGATTCGTGTGATAGGTGGCCAAGGTCACGGTCGATTCAGGCGAGACGGCCCAGTCAAAGCGCATGTCCAGATTTTGCTCGGGATAGCCAGTATTCTTCATGCGTCCGATGGCCGCGGACTCGATGTCGCCGTAGTCTTTGGCCGAGACGCCCAGCAGCACCCCGAAAGTCCCGCCAATTCCCGCATCAACTTCGAGGCGACCAATAGAACTGCCCTCGCCATTCGTCCGGTATTCATAAAAGGCCGATCCTCCCCCGAAGCCGCGGCCCGCAGGTTCATCCAGAAAACGGGATGATTTGGTGAAGCTGTTGACCGTTCCCCCCGCCGCATCCGAACCGTACTGAACTGATCCCTGACTTTTTATCACTTCGATGTGATCGATACTGAGTGGATCTATCGTATTCCAATACTGGACCGGACCGCCGCGGAACGTGGAGTTATTGAGGCGCACCCCGTCCACCATCAGCAGGTTTTGGCGCCCGGTAAAACCCCGGATGAACGGTGACCCATGCCCGTGGGTCGTTTTTTGTACGAAGACGCCCGGGACGTATCGGAGGGCGTCGGGCAATGTCCGCGGCGACTGTTCGCTAAGAAATTCGGAATCGAGGAGCGACGTGGTATACGGCACCGTGCGGGCGGGAAGAGCGGACCGCGTGGCCGTCACTACGACCGGGTCGAGCAGGTCCTGCGCTACCACCGTAGTGGCGGCGAGCACGAGCAACAGTGGTACTTTTGTCAGCATGGCGGCTTGGAGAACGTTGGGGGTTAAAGATTTCTTAGCATTTTTTGTCTACCGTCGGAACTCACTCCTCCGAGCCCGTTCCCCGTTGTGGCAGCGGTCATCATGCTCGTTTTCGGAGGATATCAAACCCTCACCTCCCGCTGTGCCTTGCCGGCCCGTCAGCCATCCGCGAGCGGTCGGCGCTCCCGGGAACGCCGAGCCCCAGCTCGGCGCCTCCATAAACTCCCAAAAACCAGATGCAGACAGTCC
>JALRGB010000494.1 GCA_023253575.1 Verrucomicrobiales bacterium | reverse complement strand
AGGCCCCAGCCAGCGGTCCCAGTCTAGTCCCGGCTCCATCGCCTCCTCAGGTAGATCACAGGGCCGACTGGGCACCCCGAACTGGCACTCAACATGCGAGATTTTGCCGATCACCCCGTTCCGAACCAGTTCGCAGGCGACACGAAATTCCTTGCTCGACCGCTGCATCGACCCTGTTTGCAGCACTCGCTTGTGCTTGGCCACGCCATTGATGACGGCGACTGATTCCTCGATGGTGTGAGTCAGGGGTTTTTCGCAATAGACATCTTTGCCGGCGGCCAGCGCCGCGGTGGTGATCAGGCCGTGCCAGTGATCCGGGGTCGCGATGCAGACAGCATCGATGTCTTTGCGGGCCAGCAATTCTTGCCAGTCGCCGTAGGCGGAGGCTTGGCTGGTCTGATTTTTTTCCTTGTAGAAAGCATCAACCCTTTCCTTGGCCGCGGTGCGGCGGGTGGTGTCGACATCACACACGGCCAGAACTTGCGTTTTGTCGTCATGGCCGAGGAAGGCCGGCATCAGGTAGGCATTTTGTTTACCCATGCCAATGAAACCCATGGTGATTTTTTTGCTGGGAGCGGTGTCGGCAGCGCGCAGGCCCGAGGGCAGAATAAACGGGGCCGAGGTGATGGCTGCCGCCTTGAGAAAGGCGCGGCGCGAAGTGGTATGGCGGGGGTGAGTCATGGTGGTTATGCAGGAGTTGCCAGCAAAGCGTGCTCGGGGGGCGCGCGCATCCGGAATCTTTTCCCGCCCCGCCTGACTCGAGGATGAGAAAATTCCCGGGGGCCGGTGAAAAGCGGCGAGAGTGGCCGAGGAGTCGACTGGGCGGGTCAGGCCTCGGGTCGGAGGTGAATCGTAATCCGATGAGTTGCGTGTGCCGGCGGTCATGTGGGTGGTTGGTTACCGGGTGACATTTGGCGGCGCCGAGCGATAATGAGGATCTGGGTTGGCCTCGAGTGGTCAGACACTCTGGTGCCGGTTTTTCATTTCATTCGTATTGGTTTTTATCCATGTCAGATTCTTTACTTTTTACTCCTCTTCGTCTCGGTGCTTTCACGCTCGCTAATCGTGTGGTGATGGCCCCGTTGACTCGGTGTCGATGCAGCCCGGGGAGGGTGCCCAACGAGATGATGGCGGAGTACTACCGTCAGCGGGCTTCGGCGGGATTGATCCTCTCGGAGGCGACATCGGTCGATCCGATGGGGGTGGGGTATCCTGATACGCCGGGCATTTGGTCTGAGGAGCAGGTGTTGGGGTGGAAAAATGTCACTGCGGCGGTTCATGAAGCCGGTGGTCTGATAATGTTGCAGCTTTGGCATGTGGGCCGGGTGTCGGATCCGGTTTACCTCAATGGAGCGGCTCCCGTGGCGCCCAGCGCGATCGCTCCAGCGGGGCATGTCAGTTTGATCCGTCCTGAAAAGGCGTTTGTCACCCCGAGGGCGCTGGAGCTGGCTGAGCTGCCTCAAGTGGTGGAGGCATACCGTCTGGGGGCGCAGAACGCGCAGAGGGCGGGTTTTGATGGTGTAGAAATTCACGGGGCCAACGGCTACTTGCTGGATCAATTTTTGCAGGACTCGAGCAATCACCGGAAAGATGAGTATGGCGGACCGGTTGAGAATCGCGCCCGTTTGATGTTGGAGGTGACGGATGCGGTGACGGGAGTGTGGGGGGCGGACCGCGTGGGTATGCATCTGGCTCCCCGCGGCGATGCGCATGGGGTGGGCGACTCTGATCCTGCGGCCACTTTTGGTTATGTGGCCCGCGAATTAGGGCGGCGGAAACTGGCGTTTTTGTGTGCGCGTGAGCATCATGGGGCTCCGGCGTTGGGTCCGCAATTGCGACGTGAATTTGGTGGTCCGTTCATTGCGAATGAAGGGTTTTCCAAAGAGTCAGCGGACGAAGCGCTGGCGGCGGGGCAGGCGGATGCGGTGGCGTGGGGGCGGTTGTTTATTGCCAATCCTGATCTGCCGCGGCGGTTCCAACTGAATGCGGCACTGAACGAGCCACAGCCTGAGACATTTTACGGCCAAGGGCCGGTAGGGTATGTCGATTACCCCAGCCTTCCTGCCTCCTGACGGCTTCTGATCATGGCCGAACTATTTCCGCCGGCTCGCGGGACGGCTGGTCGCGGGCTCTCTCGCCGCCAGAGTTTGCGCTGGCTGCTTGGAAGTGCCGCCATGACCGGGGTCGGAGTCAAGGCTGCAGGCGGCTGGCTCTCGGCTGGTCCCGGGTGGATGGGGCCGGTTTCTGTGCCACCGCTCCCGCTTCTGCTGCTGCTGTTCACGGCCGTGGCGGCCGATATCGGCCTGCTGATTCTTTTGCTGGGATTGCAGCGCGTGTTCGCTGCGGCGCCCCGGCTCGAGCCTCTGGCTGCTCACGAACCCCTGCCGAGCAGCACACTCACGGTGGTGATTCCGGCCTACAACGAAGCCGGGAATATTGCCGCTTGCGTGCAAGCCGTGCTGGCCAGCGATCCCCCCTGCGATCGCTGGAGCCTGATGGTGGTGGACGACGACTCCAGCGATGCCACGGTTCAGTTGGCGAATGCTGCCGCTGCCGCCAGCGGTGCTCCGCCTGAGCGATTCGCCCTGCTGCAAGCCGGCCCCAGACCATCCGGTGAGCATTGGGTGGGCAAGAACTGGGACTGCAGTTGCGCGGCTGAGCGGCTCGGCAGCGACTGGCTGCTCTTTGTGGATGCCGATGTTCGTTTGCATCCATCAACCCTGCGCCGGGCCTTACGTCAGGCGGAGCGCGACCAGGCCGAC
>JALRGB010000484.1 GCA_023253575.1 Verrucomicrobiales bacterium | reverse complement strand
ATTCAGGAGCGAGCAGAAGCGGCCTTTGGCGAGACTTACATTGGCGGCAACAAAGATGACTTTGACGTCATCAAGCATACCGGCAGCCCAGGGGGGTACACGACAGAGGCGACAGATGGCGAATTCCTGACCCGCCCAGACGGCACCGACGCCGCTTGGAAAAAACTCTGGAATGCCAGCCGCGCCGCCTACTGGATCAACATGGATAAAAATCCAGCCACCCCCGCCCAGTCGCTGGTGTCCACCCCAGAACAAAAACTCGCGTCCTTCTACCGCCTCATGGGACTGCAAGCCGACGGCCGCACCCCATCCGCCGAGCCCGCGTTGCTCGATGTCGATAACCTCATCGATTACATGATGGTCGTCATTCTGGCAAAAAACGCCGACTCCCCGCTGACTGGGTCAGGAAGCAATCCGAATAATTTTTATGCGATGCGCAACCGCACCGGCCAGCTCGGCTTTGTTTCCATTCAACACGATGCCGAACATTCGCTCAATGCCGGGGGCGCCGGGGATCGATGGGGTCCATTCGAAAACCCCCTGAGTGGAAACTGGAACAAAATCACCCATAGCAATCCGCAATATTTTCATCAGGACCTTTCCGCCTCCTCCGAATACCGGATGCGCTTTGCGGACCACATGTACCGCCACTTTTTTAATGACGGTCCTCTGACTGCTGCCAAAAATCAGGCGCGGCTCGATGTGCGCGCGAGCCAGATCGAGTCTGGCATTATGGCTGAATCTGCCCGCTGGGGGGATGCCAAAACCAGCCCCGCACGCAATGCTTCGCATTGGCGCAGCGCCCGCACCAGCACTCGCACTTGGTTCAACACCCGCAGCACCCAATTTATTGCCGAGGCACGCACCAGAGGGTTTTACCCCGTCATCGATCCACCAGCTATGAATCAGCGGGGCGGTAGCGTGGCACCTGGTTTTCAGGTGGCCCTGACCAATCCTAATACCGTGGGGGGAACGATTTATTACACGACCGACGGATCGGATCCGCGCCCGGTGGGCGGCGGGTTTGTGCCGACATTGTTGATCCCGGAATCGGCCAGCGCCAGCTACCTCGTCCCCACCGTGGAAAACGGAGGCAGCACGCTTTCTATTGCCGATTGGACAAGCGTGGCCGGCCCGGCCAATGCCGCCTCGTGGATGGAAGGCCCGATGGGGCTCGGGTTCAACCCGACGGGGCGTCCCACTGGCACCAGTTTCACCCGGTTCATCAAAACCAACCTTCAGGCGGCCATGCAGCCGTCCACCGGCACGTCCACCAGCACCGTCTATGTGCGGCTGCCATTTTCGCTGACCCCCAGTCAATTGGAGGCCATCGACGCGTTTCGCCTGCGCGTGCGGTATGACGACGGCTTTATCGCGTATCTGAATGGTCAGGAAATCAGCCGCAAAGCCGTCACTGCCAACCACGTCCCCACATTTACCTCGTCGAGCTCGTCCACTCGCGCTGACACCTTGTCCATCGTGCCCGAGCAGATTGTGGTTTCGAATTTTGCCGGGCTTTTGACGACGGGCTCGAATGTTCTGGCTTTTCATGTCATGAACCAGTCGCCGACCAATGCGGATCTTCTTTTCAGCGTGCAAGTCGAGACCGACACGCTAAGCG
>JALRGB010000389.1 GCA_023253575.1 Verrucomicrobiales bacterium | reverse complement strand
AGCTGCAGAACCTTCTCGTAGAAGCGGTACCTGGTGCCCTCGTTGCACCTGGGTTTTTGATAGACCCAGATGCCAGCCAGCGTCTTGGGCGAACCATTGCGATCCCAGGCAAATGGATGAGGGCCAAACATGGCTTCTCTTAATTCGCGAAAGGCCACACTCGTCAGGCGGTCGGCCTCCGCCTTGATGGCCGCCAATTGAATGCCTTTTTCACGTTTCACTTCCGCCGCCGGATATGACGGACGCAGCAAGACATCTGACAAGACGTCAATTCCCATGGCCAGATCAGGCTTTAACAAATCCACCGTGACTGACCACGAGCTGCCACCCGATTCAGTGCTAATGCCGCCACCAGATTCCTCAATCATCGTGGAGATTTCTTCGCCGGTGCGGGTTTGCGTGCCTTTGAGAATCGTGCGCGCCAGCAGGCGACTCAATCCGGACGTCTCAGACGTCTCCGCCAAGATACCTCCGCGCAAGGCGGCATGCAAAGTGATCAACGGCACCCGCTTGTCTTCCTTGATCAAGACCGTCAATCCGTTAGGCAAGACAATTTTTTCCACAGCCGGCCCGGCCGCACGGCGCCGCTTCCGCGCGGCTTTCGTCAGCGATCCTTTGGGATTCACCGAGGTCACGGTTAGACATTGATCCCGCAAATACACCGCAGCCACCCGGCGCACGTCATCCGGCGTGACCGCCGTAATCGCCGCCACCATGTCCCGCGTAAAATTCAAGTTGCGCGCGACATGCCAGTTGCCACCCAAATCGCCCGCCAATCCGCGCATCGAGGTCAACCCATCCAGTTGCTCGCCCAATACCATGCGCTGCGCTTTGGCCACTTCGGCCGCCGTGACTCCATCCGCCTGGATCTCATGCACCATCGCCATGGCTTCGTCTTTCACCGCCTCGCTCTTGTCAAAATCTAGCTCCCCCGAAATGGCAAAAATCCCCCCCGGAGGCGGCGCATAACAACTCGCCCCAATGCCGTGAGCCAACGCTTTCTGGTCACGCAACCGACGATACAACCGCGAGCTGTGCCCCTGCCCAAGAATCTCCGCCAAGACTTCCAGCGCCGGAATGTCCGGATGCGTCAACCCCGGAATCCGCCACGCCAACGTCAGCTTGGTCAACTCCGTGGCAAATTCCACATGCGCCTCGCGCCGCCCCAGCTGCTCCGGCTCCGTCGGAACAATGACCGGCGCCCCACCCCCGCGCGGAACATGCCCCAGCCGACGCGCCAGTTTCTTCTCAACCGCATCGGCCGTGACCGGACCGGCCACCACAAAGAACATATTGTCCGGCACATAATGACGACGGTAATAGCTGACCATCTGCTCATGCGTAATGCGATTAAATAAATCCAAATGACCAATGATCGGCTTCCCCATCGGATGCGTGCGGAAGGTGGTCTCGAACAGTAAATGACTATGCTTCGTGTCCGGATCATCCTCGCCCATGTCAATCTCCCGACGAATCACATCCTTTTCTTTCTCAAATTCCGCCTCGGGAAAAGCCGCATGAGCCACCAAATCCGTCAACACATCCAATACCGTGTCCAAGCCATCCAGCGGCGCATCAATATAATAAACGGTCCGGTCAAATGACGTGTACGCATTCAAATACCCACCAATCGCCTGCACCTCGCGCGCCTGCTCCGCCGGTCCTTTGGTCGCCGTGCCCTTGAAAACCATGTGCTCCACCAAATGCGATATTCCCGCACCAAGAAACACATCCTCCAGACAACTCCCCGTTCGCACCCAGACCTGCACCGAAACCACCGGCGCACTATGGTCTTCTTTCACTATGATCTCCAACCCGTTAGGTAGGGTGCGCAACTGGGCGTCGGTCGGGGGAATGGTGATGGCAGTGGCAGACATGGGAAAAAAACAAGAAAAAAACAGCTAATCACCCGCAGGCCGCACGCGGCTCTCAGGTCATGGCCCAGTGAGGTCTAGAAAAGAACGAACGCAAGCAGGGACCAGTCGTTGATTTTCGCAACCCACCTCGGAAAAATCCGCGCCCTCCTTGGCCCTCAGCCCACATCCTTCGAGACAATGGCTTCGAATCCGCTTCTTCGCATGCGAGCGGCGGCCTCGGCTTAAAAATTGTTCGGAGAGACGTTCGGCGCCGCGACCGGGGTCAGCGACCACCGGCTACAGAAAATCCGAATACGAAGCAACCGCGCGGCGGCGCGGCCCCGGCCTGCCGCCCGTGCCGCCCGCATTGGGCAACGCACCCGGCCGCAGCCCGAGCAGCGCGCCGCTGCTGTGCGGCCAGTTGGGCGTGCGCTCGCCCGCCAGGTACGGCAGGAAGTTGGCGCCGCCCGCGCCGGGCTCCTCCTCCGCCGCGAGGCGCGTCGCCTCCTCCTGCGACAGGCCAAAGGCCTCGCGCACCTCCTCGGGAACCTTGGTGCAGTT
>JALRGB010000357.1 GCA_023253575.1 Verrucomicrobiales bacterium | reverse complement strand
GATCCGTTAGCGCTGACGGAAGCGTATTCGGTGGAGCTGCAGCATTTGTTGTTGGAAGCCGGGCATACGGCTTTTTTCACGCGAAAATCGCTGACGGAATTGGACATGAGGCTGTCGCGGGTCCGCCGTCTGGTGGAGGAGACTGATGCGGACGCTTGGGTGGTGTGCGCTGCGTCGCGCGAGGTGCTTGAATGGTTTGCGGAGCAGCCGGTGCCGGCTCTGGCCTTATTTGGTTTGCGGCACGGTTTGCCGATGGCCAATGTCGGCCCGGACATGTTGCGGCCGAATTTGGAGGCGACGCGCGAACTGATTCGTTTCGGTCATCGGCGGATTGTGCGGATGTGTCGCAAACTTCGTCGGTTGCCGACGCTGGGGCCGGTTGAGCAAGGATTTGTTGATGAACTGGCTGCTCATGGGGTCTTGCCGACATCCTATCATTTGCCTGATTGGGAGGAGAATGTGGGTGGGTTTTACGCTTGTCTGGATGCTTTGTTTTGTCTGACGCCGCCGACCGCGTTGATTTTGGACGAGCCTCCATTTTATACGGCGGCGTTGCAATTTTGTGCGGAGAGGGGGTTGCGGGTGCCAGAGGATGTTTCTTTGGTATGTGCGGACAGCGATCTCAGTTTTGGATGGTGCCGGCCCTCGGTGGCCCATATCCGGTGGGAGATTCGTCCGGTGTTGCGACGGATTTTGCGGTGGGCGGCGCATGTCAGTCATGGTCGAAAGGACCTGCGCCAGACGATGACGCCTGCGCAGTTTGTGTCTGGCGGTACGATCGGACCGGCCCGTTCTGACTTTCGGTTGCCCTGAGGAGGTCGGCTGATCCGTGCGCCCGACCCGGGGTCCGGTGAAAAGCTCCTCAGGACCGCCTCATTTCCAGCAGAGACCGTCGTGCAGCGTGTTCAAGTTTTCGCAGCCGTTTTCTGTGACGATGACCATATCCTCGATGCGGACGCCGCCCAGATCGCGCCGGTAGAGGCCCGGCTCTACCGTGAGGGCTTCGCCGACGAGCAGGGCGGGTCCTTTGATGTCCAGCAAGGGTGGTTCGTGCACATCGAGGCCAATGCCGTGGCCGGTGCCGTGAGTCAGGGCGCAGTACGATAGGGGCGCGTCTTCGGAGGGCAGTCCGAAGGCGTAACCGGCGTCGAGCATGGCTTGAATCGTGGCCCGGTGGACGGTTTCGCCGGTGATTCCGGCTTTGATGGTGTTTTCAGCCGCCAGCTTGGCGGCGCGCACGGCGGCGTGCATGCGGACGACTTCGTCGGGAATGTCTCCATGCACGACGGTACGGGTGCAGTCGCCATTGTAGCGAGTGTTGCGGCAACGGGGAAAGATGTCGACGATGACGGGCTCGCTGGTGCGGAGCTCTCCGAATCCAAAAAAATGACAATCGGCGGCGGCCGGGCCACCGGCGATGATGGCCATCGGATTGACGAAGTTGTGATCCAGCAGCCAGTGATCGACGGCGGCGCGGACCCTTTCGGAGGTCAGTGGCTGGCCATCATGGATGAGCACGCCATCGGGGCGGGCGGTGGCGGAGGCGATCAATTCACAGGCTCTCTGGATGGCGCCTTCAGTGATTTTTTGTGCCTCGCGCAGATGTTCGATTTCCTCGGTCGATTTCTGTCGGCGTTCGTTCACCCACCGGTCTGGATCACATTCCACGGTGATGCCAGCCTGACGTGCGAAGTCGGCAAAAATGAGTGGCAGGGTGCGGTCGCCGGCCACGTGGGTGACTCCGGCACGGCGGAGGCATTCGGCTGCGGCCTGGGCGTTGGCCGTTTCGCGGTCGCCGGAAAGCCCTCCTTCCGGGGTATAGTCGGCGGGGCAGGCGACGCGGTCGACGCGGGCGGACTGCCGGGCCCGGTCCATTTCGATGTCACGAAGGATCAAGATTGATTCGGTGCCGGCAGGGTGGGGGAGTTCGAGCAGCACGACCTGATCGCAGACCGAGAAGCGGATGCGCCAGTAGAGGCTGCTGTGAGTTTCGGGAATGCCAGCAGAGATGAGGGCGGGCCTGGGGGGTGCGATGACAGGGGTATTCATGACGGTTGTGGATGCTGAGAGAGCGTGACGGGCAGGTTTTCAGCGAGGTAGCGGGTCAGTGTGGTGTAAAGGTGGCGCTTGGTATTTTTCCCTTCATCGAGGCCATGGCCACAATTTGGATAGGAAATTTGGGAGAATTGTTTGTTGTGATCGATGAGTTCATTGACGAGAACCTCACAGTTTTGGTAGTGGCAGTTGTCATCGCCGGTGCCATAAACCAGCAGCAGATTTCCCTCTAGTTGGCGGGCAAAAGTGACGGGTGAGCCATGGGTGTAGCCGGCGTCATTGTCCGCGGGCAGTCCCATGTAGCGCTCCTGATAAATGGTGTCGTAGAACCGCTGGTTGGCGACAAAAGCCACGGCCATGGCCGTGCGGTAAAGATCCGGGTGCCGGAAAATCGCGTTCAGGCTCATCGAGCCGCCGCCGCTCCATCCCCAGATACCGACGCGGGTGGTATCGATCCACGGTCGCTGCCGGAGGATTTCCCGGGTCGCGGCCGCTTGATCAGCGGAGGCCAGACTGCCGATTTGGCGGTAGACACTTTTGCGCCAGGCTCGACCTCGCGGAGCTGGGGTGCCGCGATTGTCGATGCTCATCACGACATAACCACGCTGGGCCAGCATGAGATGCCAGAGGTAGTTTTCGCCGCCCCATGCATCGAGGACGGTGCAGGCGGCGGGCTCGCCGTACACATGAATGACGAGTGGGTACGAACTGGCTGGATCAAAGTCAGGTGGTTGGAGGCACCAGGCGTCGACGCTGAGGTCAGGGCTGATGTTAACTTTAAAAAATTCATGACGGCAGGGTGTCAAGCCGGCCATTTCTTCCTGCAATGTGCGGTTGGCGGCCAGCACGCGTCTTTGCTGGTGGTTTGGCAGGCTGATCAGCGAGATGACGGGTGGCTGGCCGAAACGTGAGAACGTATGAAATGCCCATTGGCCGTTGCTTGAGAGCTTGTAGGAATGGGTGCCTTCATTTCCGGCGGGTGACACGCGCTGGACGTCGCCTGTGCCATCGAGGCGAGCGCGATAGAGAAAGCGCTGGGCCGGGTGATCCGGGGAAGCGATGAAATAGACTAGGCCATTTTCCTCATCCACGCCGGCAATGTGGATGGCATCAAAATCGCCCGGAGTGAGCCGGTGGATGGATTCATTCGCGGTGGAGACGGCATACACGTGCTGCCAGCCGTCGCGTTCACTCAACCAGAGGAATCGCGCCCCGTTGTCGATCCACCGCCACTCGGGCATGACCTCCACCCAGGCTTCATCATGATCGGTGAAGATGGCGCGCGTTTCGCCGGTGAGGCGATCGCCGCTGATGACTTGAATGGTATTTTGCAGCCGGTTGAGTTGTTGGAAATAGACGTGTTGGGAGTCGCTCGACCATTCCATGCGCGGGATGTAGTGATTTCGCGGATCGGGGTTGGGGTTAAACCATTGAGTTTCTCCGCCGTTGGACGGGACGACGCCCACGCGGCAGGCCGAGTTAGTTTCTCCGGCCTTGGGGTACGCGCAGGTGGTGATGACGGGGTAGAGTGAGCTAGTTTGGTTGATGAAGGGAAACTCGCGCACGCCGGTGGTATCGAACTGCCAGTAGGCGATGGACCGTGAGTCCGGGCTCCAGCGCAGGCCGTTGCGCAGAGAAAATTCCTCTTCATTGACCCAGTCGGCCGTGCCATTGATGATAGTGGCGGAGCCATCTAGGGTGAGTGGCGTGATCTGTAAATCGTGCAGCGACTGCACGTATAGATTGTTATGGCGCACATACGCGACGCGCTGGCCGTCAGGTGAAAGCGTGGCGAACATCATGGTGGCGGGTGCGGCCTCGCCTCCGAGTGGCTGCAGCTTTCGCGTTCGGCGATGGAAGAGCCAGTAATCACCGCGGGTCTTCTCGCGCCAGACCCGCCGGGCATTCGTGAAAAGCAACAAATGCTCCGCATCGTCCGTCCAGGCGTAGTTCTCGATTTTGAGCGGTACGGTCTGGCCGCTGGGAATCAGGTCTGCGGCGGGCACGAGAATGTCGCGCTGGCCGGTTTCGGCATCATACCTGACGATGTCCTTGATTTCTTTCGCGTCCTCGAAGTTTTTGAAATCGTCGGATACCTCCAAAGTCGTATATCCTGAATTGTCTTTAAGCCAGTGTGCCGGTCCCCAGCTTTCGGACTTGAGTCTCCCATCTTGTCCGAAAATGCGATCCGGATCCAGCTGTCCGGTGAGGGTCGCATGAGGAGGCATGGTCAGCATGGGCGAGATGCCCCCCATGAGGGACGGTAGATGCTGGGCATCGCATGAAGCCGGGGCAAAGGGTTCTGGATTTGACATGAGCGAAGGGACAGGAAAAAATGAATAGACTCGACGGTCCGGTACATTGGCGCCACGCGCGCATTCGCGGGACTCACCGAATAGCCGAACAGCCGACTCGGACCCCAAGGGGGGGCGGAAGTCCGTCGGCCTCCCATGCTTCACCGAAATCAGCCCAATGTAAATCCGCGCGTCAGCGCGCCCTGCTTCATAACAATGTTTTTTCGATCGCTGGTGGGCGTTGGAATGTGGGCGGTGGTTGGGAATAATTCTGGCCACGTCGATGGCGTCTGGTGTCGATTCAAGAGCGTATTCCCCTCCATGAGCAAACCAGCCGTTCAGTCCGAAGCCCCTGATTTCACTGCCGCGGTGGCTGGTGGTGGTCATTTATCGGGTGATACCGTTACCCTGAGCCAGCTGCGAGGGAAACCGGTGGTTCTGTATTTTTACCCCAAGGACGACACGCCTGGGTGCACCAAGCAGGCGTGCGCGCTGCGCGATGATTGGGCGGCCGTTTCAGAGAAAGCCTTGGTTTTTGGCATCAGCATCGACCCAGTCAAGAGCCACGAAAAATTCATTAAAAAACATGATTTGCCGTTTCCACTGATTGCTGACGATGACCAAAAGATTGTGAATGCTTACGGAGTGTGGGTGGAAAAAAGCATGTATGGCAAAAAGTATATGGGCACCGAGCGGAGTACCTTCGTCATCGACAAAGACGGCCGGATTGCCGCCATTTTGGAAAAAGTGAAGCCGGATGATCATCTGGCGCAGGTGCTGGCCGCGCTGTGATGGGCTGAATCCGCGAACCGTCGATCCGCGGATTGGGCGCGCGGGTGGCAGGGTAGTGGCTGGATGTGTTCAGAGTAATGGGTGTAGACGTGAAGAGTTGTGATATCGCACGAGATTTGATTATTTTAGGTCGAAGAGTAATCCTTCGGCTGATTCTTCAGCGGTGAGGGTTAAGGTGCCTTCGTCTTCCGTGCTCAGGGCGTCGCCTGGGGAGAGGTGGTGGCCATGGGCTGCGATGTGGCCGTTGATGAGTTGGAACCAGAGTCCGCGACCGCGGGTGGCGTCATGGGAGACGGACTGACCGGCGGCGAGGCGGATACGATGGATGTTGGCGTCTTGGTGAATGGTTGCTGACCCATGGCGGCCGTCGGGGGAGATGACCAGCACTTTGGATTCATGTTCTTGGGCGGGGTCGGGATGCCATTCGGCATAGCTGGGTGGAAGGCCGCGTTCGGCCGGTTGGATCCAGATTTGCAGCAGGCTGGCCGGCTCAGTTTGGGATGGATTAAATTCGCTGTGGTGCACTCCGCGGCCGGCGCTCATCAATTGGATTTGCCCGGGTTTCAGCACTCTTCCATTTCCCATGCTGTCTTGGTGTTCAAGTGCTCCGTGAAGGATGTAGCTAAAGATTTCCATGTCGTGATGCGGATGCGTCGGGAATCCGGCGCCAGGAGCGATGACATCTTGATTGATGACGCGCAGTGATCGGAAGCCCATGTGGGCTGGGTCGTAATAATTGGCGAAGCTGAAGGTGTGAAAACTGTCGAGCCACCCGTGGTTGGCATGGCCTCTGGCGGTGGACGGGCGAATTGAGATTTTCATAGATGGGGGTGAAGTGGTTTGCTGCGGGTTTCCCTGAGGGCGGTGGATGAGGATGGTGCTGACGGAAAACTGAGGCGAGCTGTATGGATTTCGAGTGGAATCGATCATGAATTCACGCCATGCCAAAAAGACAAGCTGCAGGAGGCGGGAAGTTTCTGGTGGACGGTGCGTGTGAGGTGACTGAGTCGGCTCGCGCGGTGGGGTGGAAGGTGCTAGTTTGAAATTATGAAAATGTCCCTTGTTGCACAGATAGTGTTGATTGTTGGTGGGTCGGCCGGTCTTGCCGGGCCGTTGTGGTCTGCGCCGCAGCCGGTTTTTTTTGGCACGGGCGGCCCTGGGGCCCGCGGTATTTATCGCGCTCATTTTGACAGTGAGACGGGTTCCTTGACCGCGGCCGAGCTAGCGGCGGAGGTGGGATCGCCTGGGTTTTTGGCGCTGCATCCGCGAGGGGGTCTGCTGTATGCGGCGGCTGACGGCGCGGCGGGCCCAGGGGCAGTGGCTTACCGCTTGGGGGCGGATGGATCGCTGGTGCTGCTCAACAGCGCGGCGACTGGCGATGGTGGGGCGGCGCATATTGCGGTGCATCCCTCCGGTCGGTTTTTGCTCACGGCCCAGTACGGCGGCGGCTCGACCGCGCTTTTCCCCCTTGATGCCGATGGCCGTCTGGGAAAGGCTACGCTGCACGAGCACGAGGGAGGCTCTCGGGTCGTCAAAGACCGGCAGGACTCGCCGCATCCGCACTGGTGCGGGTTTTCCCCAGACGGGCGTTTCGCGCTCGTGCCTGACCTCGGGCTGGACGGCATCGTCATCTACGCCGTGGAGGCCGGCGAGTCCGGGGCGCCGACGATGACACGCCATGGATTCGCCGCTTCCGTGCCCGGCGGAGGACCGCGTCATATGAGGTTTTCCCCCGACGGCCAGACTATTTATTTGCTCAATGAACTCTCGCTCTCGGTCACCGTCTTCGCTTGGAATGCCGCGGCCGGTACCGCCGAACAACTCGGGACCACACCCGCCCTGAGTGAGCAGGTCAAAGCTGCTGAAGCCACTAATTCAGCGGCAGAAATCGTCGTTCATCCGGACGGACGGCACCTGTATTCCTCCAACCGCGGCCATGATTCGGTGACTGTCTACAGCGCCGGCGACGCCGGACGCACGCTCGAAGCCGTGCAAGTCCAGCCGATCCGCGGGGCCGTTCCTCGCAATATCTCCCTCGATCCAAGTGCTCGCTGGTTGCTCGCGGCCGGGGCTGATTCCAATACCGTCTCGGTTCATGCCATCGATCCCGAGAACGGTCGCCTCACGTATCGTTCCCGGGGAGTGATTAATGTGCCAGCGCCGATCTGCATTCTGTTTGCCCCCTAGATCTAACGCGATGGCCGGGGGGCGTGGTGCGAGCGGGTTGGTCGTGCCGCAAATCCTCAGGATTCTGACGCAACCTTGGGGTTGTCCGTGATTCCGCTGCTGGGCAGATTAAATTAGGCCCGGGTTTTCCGTGCCGGTTGTTTTGTCATCATTGTTTATGAAGCCGTCCCCGTCTTTTTCGTCCATTTTCGGTCGTGTTTCATCTTGTTTGCAGGCAGGGGTGGGCCTGATGTTTCTGACGGCGGCTGCTGTGGCTTCGCCGGTGGAAATGGTTGATTTTAACCGTGATGTGCGGCCGGTGCTTTCGGATCGTTGTTATGCCTGTCATGGACCGGATGCCACCTCATTGAAGGGGGATTTGCGTTTGGATTTGCGGGATCGGGCCACGGTTCCGGCTGCCAGCGGGGCCACGGCTATTGTGCCTGGCCGCCCTGATCAGAGTGAGCTTGTGCGTCGCTTTGAGGCGGTGGATGAGGATGAGCAGATGCCTCCTCCGGATTCCCACAAAACTTTGAGTGAAGAGGAAAAAGACATGCTGCGTCGCTGGATTGCGGAAGGTGCGGAGTACAAAGATCACTGGTCTTTTTTGCCGCCGGTGGCGAGCGAGGCGCCGGCAGTGGACGATGCGGCGTGGAGCGCGCAGGATATCGACCGTTTTGTCCTGAGGGTGCTAGCTCGGAAAGGACTGAGGCCGTCGCCCGAAGCTGACCGGGCCACGCTGGTTCGCCGGGTGTCGCTGGACTTGCGTGGATTGCCGCCGTCGCTGGCGGAGATAGACGCATTTTTGAATGATACGCGAGTGGGGGCGTACGAGCGGATGGTGGACGCGATGCTGGCCAGTCCGCAATTTGGCGAGCGTATGGCGATGGTGTGGATGGATCTGGCGCGGTATGGTGACACCAACGGCTATCATGCTGATTCCGACCGTCCGGTGTGGCTTTGGCGTGACTGGGTGATTGACGCCTTCAATGAAAACATGCCATTTGATCAGTTTACGACGTGGCAGCTCGGCGGCGACTTGATGCCGAACGCGACCGACGAGCAAAAGATTGCTTCGGGATTTAATCGGAATGCGCGATTTAACGAAGAAGGCGGAGCGGATCCCGATGAGTTTTTAGCAGCGTATGCGGGTGACCGGGCGGTCACCATGGGGCGCGTCTGGCTGGGGTTGACGTTGAATTGCGCGCAGTGCCATACGCAC
>JALRGB010000268.1 GCA_023253575.1 Verrucomicrobiales bacterium | reverse complement strand
CGCCAAACTTCGCGCACTCATGCCATGGGTGAAAAAACGCGACATTAAAGGTCAGCAGGCCAGCTACAGTTAAAAACGATCCTGCCAAGAATCGACCTTTGGCAAAGCGGTCCGCGCCAGCGCGGGCCGCTTTTTTTTGGGATCGTGCCAAGCCCCGCGTTCGTACGCTCAACCACCGCGTGCGCGGTGATGGCGGTAAATCATTATGTGCCAGAGTCGGTGATGCGTTCCACCTTCAAGCGGTAGAATTCCGGAATGGTCGTGGCCTCGGGGCCGGCGCAGAGCGTGACGATTTCAAATCCTTCGCCAGATGGTTCTGATTCGAGGACGACACAGGCGGCTGCTTCGGTGCGCCATGATTGCAAATCATCGGAGACTTCCACGCTGTAGCGAAAAGAGCCCGTCACATAGACGGCTCCATTGACCGATGATCCTCCCAGCGGGCGACGGTAACGATATCCCGGCTGGGTTCGGTCCGTATCCTCCAAAACCACCACCGCTGGCATCATTTCTGCGTCGGGCACCGCGTCGTTCATGCCAAAGGCTTCTTCTAAAAGATGTTCGATCCCGTCACCATCCCCATCGGATGAGTCGAGCAAACCGGCCATACTGGCCAGCTGGTTCATCTGGCCGCCTAGGGTGGGTGACTGGGTCGGGCTGGAGGCGCCCACCACGATGCCTGTCGGCTCGACCTGATTGAGGTCCCAGATGAGGCCGCCCGCTTGGCCACGGGGGATTTGCCATCCGGGGCAGGTGAAGATGCCGGTTTCGGTGGCGGTGGATGCGGTAGAGGCATTGAAGGCCCAGACGCAGAGTGTCCGTTGCGACAGTCCGGTGGGCAGCGCGGCGGTGTCTACCATGATGGTTTGGGCGAAGCCACCCGGGATGCCGAACTGGCTGCCGTCGAATTCTCCGGTTTCAGCCCGGGCTAATTCCGTGAAGTGCGATTCCAGTGCGGCCGGATCCCAGGCCGCTTCTTGAATGAGGTTCAACGACTGGTGGAAAAACCCGAGGCGGACGAGGCATCCGGGCGGCAGTTCTTGACCGGAGGATGAGGCGAGAGCGGCGCCTCGTCCCTGCGCTCCCCATGTGATTGTTAAGGGGGCGGCTGGGGCGAGGGTGGTGAGCCATGCCGCCGCGACACAATAGGAAATCGTTTTCATGACTGGGTGGTGACGTGGCGGCGGCGGCGCAGGCCGAGGACCGTGGCGGCGGCTAGGACCAGCAGGGTCAGGCTGGGTTCAGGGACGGGAGAGAGAGTGGCATTCACTTGGCGCAGTTTATTGAGCGGTCCGAATCCGGCGATGGACGACTGTTCCGGCCCGCGATCGGCGAAGTACAAGTCTTGAGTGGCCAGTGGATCCACGGTGCTGACGTCGTAGATGGCTTCGCCGAAGGTGGGGGCGATCCAGTCGGCGTCGGAAAACAATCCATGCTGGGTGGCTCCGGCCATGGTCGGGGCATCCATGATCCAGAGATAATGGCGTGTCGCCTGCAGGCCGAGCAGGTCAGGATCATAGGTGACGGTGTGTCCGAACAACCCGGCCGCTTCCTCGTAGGGACTGGCGGCCTCATTCACCTGCGCGATTTGGCCGCTGTCATCCAGTTGGGTCGTACCGCCAAAATAACCAATGCGGGTGGAAGCCAGCTCAATGAAACTGTCATTCAACAGCGAGAAATTGCTGCCGCCCGCCGCTACCTGCTCCAACGGAATGTTAAAGTAGCCGAACCGCACCAAGCTCTCCACCGGCAGCTCGGTGCCATCCGCCAGTCCGATGGCTGATCCATACTGCTGCGCGCCAAAACTAATGGTAACCGGACTCGCCTCGAGGCGAGCCACCGCCGTCAAAAGAACGGCCCAACCGGAAAAAATAAGGTGTTTCATGGGAAAGAGCAGTGAAAAAAAGTGGAGTCCCTAACGTGGACCGACGGTGAACGGCTGCGGTCGCCACCAGGTTTTGTCCTGGCCGCGGTTTTGGATGAGAATGCTGGTGGCCG
>JALRGB010000213.1 GCA_023253575.1 Verrucomicrobiales bacterium | reverse complement strand
GCGGCGGCAGCGGCCGGGCCGGGGCGTTGGCGCGGCGGGGCCCGATAAATAAGTTGGCCGCCGGCCCCGTGGACTTCGTGAATGAGGTGCGGATGCGGCCGCCGCCCGCCATTGGCCAGCGTGGCCAGCCCCACCGCCATCTCGGCCGGAGTCGCCGCCACCGATCCGCGAAAAAGATCCTCGGTTTCCAAAAACGGACCGCTCAGGCCGCAGCGCCTCGCCATCTGAATAACCCGCTCGACCCCCGCAGAACGCCCCATCTGCACCGGCTGGTCCGGCAGCACCGGCCGCCCGCGGTCAGCCGCCGCCGCCGCCATAAACGGAGAAAAAGCCCCACCAAGGTCGCGGCTCGACCGCGTGCGATCAAATCGTGAATGACTAAAGTCGCGGCCGCCAATCAATGCCAGCGTGGCCCCCGATTCAATCCCAGTCGTGACCGCCGCATATTGAACGTAAGCCGGCTCGGCACCGATCGGATGCGCGGCATGTGCCGAATGCTTCCACGACTTTTCCTTTTCCAGTTCTTCCACGGCCCGCGTCAATTCCTGCTCCAGCCGGTGCTGCCAGCCACGGTCGAGCGTGGTCGTGACCCGCAGTCCGCCGGGCTCGATCTCGAGCGCGTCAAGCAGCGAGTCGAGCTCCCGTTCCGCCGCCTGGAGGGCATAGGACGTCTGGGAGTTGAAGTCGCGGGCCGGCGCCAGCACCACCGGCTCCGCGGCCAGGCGGTCACCGCGGGCCTGATCAATCACCCCCATGACAACCAGACGATCGAGCGTCTGCTCGCGCTGCTCCACGGCCGCCAAAAGGTTTCGCCGCGGCGAAAAAATATGCGGCCCCCGGATGATGCCCACCAAGAGAGCACATTCACCGTCGCTCAGCTGGGGCGTCGATTTGTCGAAATACGTGCGGGCCGCTTGCTCAATCCCCTCGGCTCCAGAGCCGAAATAAATGCGGTTGAGATAATGAGTAAGGATCTCGTCCTTGGCATAGCGGTTTTCCAACCGCAAGGTCAGCGCGATTTCCAGCAACTTCCGATGCAGTGACTTCTCCCTGATTTGAAAAGTGTTGCGGACGAGCTGCATGCTGAGCGTCGACGCCCCCTGCGTGAAACGACCATCCTTCAAGTTGCGCCGCACCGCCCGTATCATCCCGCGCCAGTCCACGCCGCCATGCTCGAAAAACCGAGCGTCCTCGCGCGCCCGCAATGCCTCCACCAAAAATGGCGGCAGTGCGTCCCGCCCCACCCGCACCCTCCGAGACCGCCCACCCGGAACCGCCAGCTCGACACCATGACGATCAAGAAAAACCGTCTCCTCCGGCCACCGCGCCACCGCCTCAATATCGAATCGCTGCGCCAACACACCATAAATCAACACCACACTGGCTAGCACCACCCCCGCCACCCCCGCCAATCGAAATCCCCACCGCACCCACGCATGAAACCGCGCCGGCAGCCATCGCTGCCAAAACGCCGGAGGGGCAAGCGGACGCCAAGTCGACATAACCCCACACTGGAACCCCAAATCACCCGTCCGCAAAGCCCCGAAAAGAGGATGATCCGAGTTGATTCCGCGTAGTGGTTTCCCCGGGTAGACGATGGACGTAATCGCGTGGCATCTGAACCTTGAGTTGGGCGTAATCATGGGCAGACTCATGTGTATGAAACAGTCCCGTCTCCTTGTTTTATCTGCTGTCGGATCGGTAGTCGTTGCTCCGTGGTCCATGGCGGCGGCCCCGGTTTCCGGTCCGATCGTCTTCAACCGCGACATCAAGCCGATTCTGGCTGAGGCCTGTTTAAATTGTCACGGAGCGGATCCTGGTTCGCGCAAGGCTGGGCTGCGGCTTGATACGGAAGGAGGGCTTTTTGAGCCAACGGACGAACGCCGAGCGGTTGTGACCAAGGGCGATGCGGCGGGCAGCTTGTTGTGGGAGAGGATCCTCTCGACAGATCCAGACGAGGTCATGCCGCCGCCCGAGTCCCACAAGCAGCTATTGCCAGAACACAAGGAACTGCTGCGCCGGTGGATTGACGAGGGCGCCTCTTGGCAGCCGCATTGGGCATTTTTGGCTCCAGAGCGGCCATCGACGCCAGAATTGCCACCGCTGGCCACTCCTATACGCAACCCCATCGATGCCCTGTGGCTGGCCCGGCTCACGGAGGCCGGACTGGAGCCGAATCCGGAGGCCGACCGCCGCACGCTGGCCCGGCGTCTGGCGCTCGATCTGACCGGAATCGTACCCGATCCTGCCGAGGTCGACGCCTTTGTCAGTGATACCTCGCCCGATTATTACGAAAAATTCGTCCAAAAGCTGATGGATTCCCCTCGGTATGGTGAGCATCGCGGGCGGGCGTGGCTGGATGCGGCGCGGTATGCGGACACGCATGGCCTGCATTTCGACAATTACCGCGAGATGTGGCCGTATCGCGACTGGGTCATTAACGCCTTTAACAACAACCAGCCGTTTGACCAGTTTATCATTGAGCAGGTGGCGGGTGATCTGCTTCCAAATCCGACGACTGAGCAACTGGTGGCCACGGGATTTCAGCGGTGCAACATTACGACCAATGAAGGCGGGACGATTGAGGCTGAGAACCTTGCCAATTACGCCCGCGACCGGGTGGAGACGACATCGTGGGTTTTCCTCGGGCTGACCGCCAACTGCGCGGTGTGTCATGATCACAAATTCGATCCGATCACAGCCAAAGATTTTTATTCGATGGCGGCATTTTTCCGGAATACGACGCAGTCGGGATTTGACGGCAACAACCGTCAGGGAGCGAATGCTAACATTGTCGTACCGCAGACGAAGGAAGACAAAGAACGCTGGGCAGCCCTGCCTAGCGAGCTGGCGGACCAGCAAAAAAGGCTGGCGGAGCGACGGGAATCGGCAGCGCCGGTTTTTGAGCAATGGGTGGCAGCGGCGGGGGTGGACGATGCGGGTCCGGACGTCAATCCTGATGGACTGGTGGCGCATGCGCTGCTGACCGAAGGCGCGGGCAATGAGATTGGGGCGGTTTGTGGCGAGCGCATGACGTTCAAGGCCACGGGTGAAGTCGTATGGAAGCCGGACGGCCGGATTGGACCAGCGCCGGTATTGACGGCGGCGTCGACATTTGATTTGGGCAACCAAGGAGACTTTGAGAAGGACGAGGCATTCAGTTACGGAGCTTGGGTGCGTCCAGCCGGCAATGGCGCCTTTGCCGGGATCGTGGCCCGCATGGATGAGGACAATGCCTATCGAGGATGGGATTTGTTTCAGCACGGTGGCGAATTTGCGGTGCACATTGCCAATGCTTGGGAAGATAATGTCTTGAAGGTCAGCACGAAAGGCGGACGCTTGCAGGCCGGCGCGTGGCAGCATGTTTTTGTCACGTACGACGGCTCGGGCAAAGCCGGCGGCGTGCGCATCTTCATCAATGGCAAGACGGCCGACGTCTCGATTGACAAAGATTCACTGACCGGATCGATCCGCACCACCGTTCCATTGCGCATTGGCCAACGCAGCAAAGGACAGGCCTTCGATGGCGGCAGCGTGCAAGACGTCCGGGTCTACAGCCGCCGCCTCACCGGCGAAGAAGTGGCGTCGATCCACGACAACGGCCCGTTGCGAGCGATGCTGGCCGGCGAAGCGGAACGTCGCACCCCGGAACAAAAAGCGGCATTGTTCGAGCATTACCTCGTGGCCCGCGATCAACCGTATCAGGAATTGCAAAATACCGTGGCCCGCCTGACCAGCGAACAGGAAGCCATTCGCGGCCGCAGTCCAGTCACCCACGTCCAGCAGGAGAAAGCCGACTCCATGCCCACCGCCCACATCCTCATGCGCGGAAATTACGACCAGCTCGGAGAAAAATTGGAAGCTAATGTCTTCCAAGCGCTGCATCCGATGCCCGCCGGCGCCCCGAAAAACCGCCTAGGCCTCGCTCAATGGCTGGTCGCCGCCGACAATCCACTCACCACCCGCGTCACCATGAATCGCGTCTGGCAGGAAATTTTCGGAACCGGGCTGGTCAAAACCTCCGAAGATTTCGGCGTCATGGGAGAAAATCCCGTGAATCAACCTCTGCTCGACTGGCTTGCCATCGAACTGCGCGAAAGCGGCTGGAACATGAAACACATGGTCCGCCTGATCGTGTCATCCAGCGCCTACCGCCAATCAGTCGTCATCCCCGCCCATAAACTCGAGAAAGATCGGGACAACCGACTGCTCAGCCGCGGCCCACGCTTCCGCATGGACGCCGAAATGCTGCGTGATTCCAACCTCGCCGCCAGCGGCCTACTCTCGCCCACCATGGGAGGGCCCGGCACCCGGCCGTACCAGCCCGATGGCGTCTGGGATAAGGTCGGTATGGTCGAAGGTGACACCCGGATTTATAAACAAGACACCGGCGAAAACCTCTACCGCCGCAGCGTCTACAACTTCTGGAAACGCATGGCCCCGCCCGCGAGTCTGGAAATCTTTAACGCTCCCGCCCGCGAAGCATCCTGCCTGCGCCGCGAACGAACCAACACCCCGCTGCAAGCGCTGGTGACCATGAATGACACTCAGTACATCGAGGCCGCCCGCGTCCTCGCCGAAAAAGCTCTCCAATCAGCCGGCATGGAAAATACCAATGCCATCATCGACTTCATGGCCGCCCGCCTGCTGAGCCGCCCACTTCGTCCGGAGGAACGTGGCATCGTCAAAGGAACCTTCGACGACGTCCTCTCTCATTACCGCGCCCAACCAGACGAAGCCGGTAGCCTGCTCTCCGTCGGTGAAACCAAATCCAACCCGGCCGTCGATCCGTCCACCCTCGCCGCTTGGACCATGATCGCCAATCAGTTGATGAACCTCGACGAAGTTCTGAACAAATAATCCATTTTTCACCCCCATCACGCCATGAGCCTTCAAGACGACTTCATCCGCTACGAGACGCGCCGCCAGTTCTTCTCCCGCGGGAAAAATGTGCTGGGCTGGTCCGCCCTCGCTTCGCTGCTGGGCGAAAGCATGACCGACAAGCTGCTCGCCGCCGGAGCGCCCGGCGTTCAAAAACCTCTCTTCCCACACTTCGCCCCCAAAGCCAAACAAGTCATCTACCTGCACATGGTCGGAGGACCATCGCAAATGGACCTCTGGGATCACAAACCGGTCATGAATGACTGGTATGACAAAGACCTGCCCGAAAGCGTGCGCAGCGGCCAGCGGCTGACCACCATGACCTCGGGTCAAACCCGGTTCCCCATCGCTCCGTCAAAATTTAAGTTCTCCCAAGTCGGCAGCAATGGCTTGTGGATGAACAGCGAATTGATGCCGTACCAGTCGAAGATCGTCGACGACATGTGTTTGATCCGCTCGATGCACACCGAGGCCATCAATCATGAACCGGCCATTGCCGCGATGCAGACGGGCAGTCAGGTCGGCGGTCGTCCGTGTATCGGCTCATGGTTAAGTTATGGGCTGGGCGCGCTGAATTCGGATTTGCCCGCTTTCGTGGTGCTGGTGGCCGAGCCAACCAATCGCGAACAAATGCAGGCCATTTCATCCCGACTGTGGTCCGCTGGGTTCCTGCCAGGCGAACACTCGGGAGTCAGCTTCCGCTCCAGCGGCGATCCCATCCTCTTCATCAACAACCCCCCCGGTGTCTCCGGAGACTTGCGCCGCCGTCAACTCAATGGCTTGAAGGCGCTCAATGAAATGAATTACAAGCTGGTGGGCGATACCGAAACCCATACCCGCATCCAGCAGTTCGAAATGGCCTTCCGCATGCAGAGCAGCGTGCCCGAACTCACCCAGATCAGCGCCGAACCGGATAGCACCTACGCCCTCTACGGCGAAGAAGCGAAAAAACCGGGCAGCTTCGCCTACTCCGCTCTGCTCGCCCGACGACTGGTCGAACGCGGTGTGCGCTTCGTGCAAATCTATCACAACAACTGGGACCACCATGGCAATTGCGGCGGCCGCATGCCGTTCCAGTGCAAAGACACCGACCAGCCGATCCATGGCCTCATCACCGACCTCAAAAACCGCGGCATGTTCGATGATACCCTCATCATCTGGGGCGGTGAATTTGGACGCACCATCTACAGCCAGGGCGGCTTGAGCCGCGACAATTACGGCCGCGACCACCACCCGCGCTGCTTCAGCATGTGGATGGCCGGCGGCGGCGCCAAAGGCGGTACCGTCTGGGGCGAAACCGACGAGTTCTCGTACAACATCGTCAAAGACCCCGTCCACATCCATGACTTCCACGCCACCGTCATGGAAATGCTCGGCATCGACCACGAACGGTTTACCTACAAATTCCAAGGGCTCGACTTCAAACTCACCGGCGTCGAACCCTCCAAGGTGATTCGTGAACTGATCTCGTGAATTAAACCAACACCGCGATGTGGCCGGACCGGCGTGACGGCAGCCAGACCGTCCCGGTCTGGATTATCTTCAATACCAGAGCGAGACGCTCTGGCTACCTAGCCGGAGGAGCGGTTTGCCCTTGAGTGCCGCCGTCAGCGGTGCTAGCATTCACCATTGATCCGTGGGAGGCTACGGTTCTGTCTCACTTTTTACGCGCCATGGCCGAGATTGACAATTACCATGCCGTCCTACTCCAGCTGTTGCTGGTGATCGGACTGGCCGCCACCATGCTGGGATTAAGCGTCCTTGTCGGACGCGCTGGTCGGCGCAATGCCATCAAAGATTCGGCGTATGAATGCGGCATGCTGCCGATTGGCGACAGCCAGCCGAGGTTCAGCGTCAAGTTCTACCTAGTGGCCATGTTGTTCGTATTGTTCGACATCGAGGTTGTTTTCATGTACCCGTGGGCGGTCGTTTTTCGCGATCTAGTGGCCCAGCATGCCATGGTTTTCTGGGGGATGCTCAGCTTTGTCGGCATCCTGACGATCGCTTATGTTTATGCGCTGAAGAAGGGCGCACTCCGCTGGGACAATTAAGCTGGCGCCAAGCGGGGAAAAGAGTGTGACTTCCTTTGACGCCGGTGATGCAGCGTCGCCTAAAAGCGGCACCGCGTCGCTCCCACGGCGCCTCCGTCAATTCTGCGGCGTCTGTTTTTGGCCTCTGAATGCACTGGTAGCGCGTGCGGAGCTGTCTGATTTCGCCTAATAGTTGTCCGGGCAATTGACTGGCGACTCGCTTGAGTGATGGCTGGCTCGAATGGGGGCGGTGGCTTGGTCATCTCCAGGTACCACTTCTGACCTTCCGAGCGTACTGTCATTGTGAAACCTCTTGTCTCGAAGCCAGCGCTGCGACGTCCCGTCTTTTCGGGTCTGCGCGGGGATGTGACAGAAGACGGACCGGAGACGCGGCACTGGTCACTGGAGGCGGCGGATTGGGTGGCCTTGGGGGTGCAGCGGATTGGCCGGTTGGGCATCACTTGGGGCGGACCATCCTACCGGCGGGTCAGGGTCATGCCGTCGGGTAGTTTTGTCATGGCCACGTGTTCCGGCCAAGGCCGGGTCTTACTTGACGGGGCGTGGCGTACGGTAGGACCGGACACCGTCTGCATGGCGCCGCCGCGGGTGCTCAATGCTTTCGAAGCATGCCCGGGCGATCCCTGGGTGCTGGCGTGGATTCGTTATGATGAACCCGCGCCGGGTCGGGCCATGGTCGGGGCCAGCTCGCCCCAGCAAGTGCCGTTTCCCGGCGAAAACCTGTTGCGCCTGATGCAGGGACTGCGGGTCGAATGGGACGGCCCCCGGGACCCGCAGTGCCTCGGTCACTGGCTCGAATTGATCCAGTCCACCTCCCGCCGACTGGCTCAGCCCGCTCCCTTTGATCCAGTTTTCGCCGCCCACTGGGAGAAAGTCGCCCTCGATCTGGGAGGCCGCTGGGATCTGGACCGCCTCTGTGCCGTGTTTGGATCAAGCAAAGAACGCCTGCGCCAAGCATGCCTGCGTGAATTTGGACGGAGTCCGATGGAACATCTCACCTCACTGCGGATGCAGCAGGCTCGCCATTTGCTGGTCTCCACTCCCGACAAGCTCGATGCCATCGCCAGAGATTTGGGATATGACAGCGGACTTGTCTTCGCCCGCGCCTTCCGGCGGTGGACAGGTTGTACGCCGACAGAATTCCGGCGGCGGTAGGCCACAGCCACGAGTGAGCCTGACCAACAGATCGACAGACAGGCCGGAGGAATCGGGCCAAGACGCAGGCTGGGCGGTTCGCGTGTGATTCTTATTTTCAGCGGCTTGATGTGTTGTAGGGTCGAATCCTGTCCGACCCGAGTTTCAAGGTGTTTCTCCGTCCGCTTTCTCACCGCCATTTTGAGACGATCATGACGGTTCCCGCCGGGCCCGCCGCCATGTCCGCCCGTCATTTTCACCCCCTTCCGCCACAACGCGTTATTTTGGAATGAGCGAATCAGCCTGCCTATCCGATCAACCCGCTTCCCCTCAAGGACCGGCCTCGTTTCTCCCACCTCCGTCCGAACCGCTATCCAAGCCGGCGGGCACGGTAGTGCTAGGCGGCGGACCGTGCGGCCTGTATGCCGCTCTCACGCTGGCCCGAGCCGGTCACAAGGTGACTCTGATCGAGAAAGAACCAGTTCTCGGTGGACTGGCCCGGGGCCACCAGCGCGGTGCCAATTTTTATGATTTGGGTGTGCACATGCTGCATGCGTTTGATCCTGAAGTTTTTGAGACGATCAAAGAAATCATGGGTGACGAGCGCATCGAAGTGCCGCTCAATGCAAAAATCAAATGGGCAGGGTCGTTCTACCGGTATCCGCTGCAGTTTGGCGACATGGTCAAGGGGATGAATCCACTGATGCTGGCCTATTGTTCGATTGGATTGCTCGTCTATCAGGCGTGGTACAAATGCCGGCCGGTGGTCCCGCGCGATGCGGAAGAGGCACTGATCCAATTGTACGGGCGGCCGCTTTACGAGTTTTTCTTCAAAGAATTCACCACCCGATATTGGGGGTTTCCGCCGACCCAGCTTTCCGCCACTTTCATTACGACGAAAATGCCGCGCTTATCGGCTGTTGATGTCCTCAAAAAGCTGCTGGCCAAGGCGGGGTTTCAGGACAACCGGGTGCAGGCTGTTGAGAGTGCTCTCAGTGAAGAGATTCTGCATTATTCCCGGAATGGTGCCGAAGTCATGCCGCGTCTGGTGGCGGCGGAAATTGAGCGTCTCGGATGCACGGTCATCCGCGAGGCGGCGGTCGAGCAGCTGACGGTTGATGCGGCCGGGCAGCGGGTCGTGGCCGTCACGTATCGCGAGGCGCAGACCGGCCAATTGCGGCAACTTCCTTGCGACCACGTTATTTCCACAATTCCAATCCGCGACTTGATCACGGCCTTTGGCCAAGCCGCGCCGGAGGCAACCCGCGCTTCCGCAGCCATGCTGGGCACAAAAGCCATCACCATCTATGGATTGCTCGTCAAAAAAACCCGGGCCATCGACGCGCTGTACATCTACTACCGCGACAAAGCATTTCATCGCGTGGGCGAACCGAAAAATGCCGGCCTCATCGTAACCCCTTCCGACCACACCGTGTTAATCGTTGAGACGACATGTGAAGTCGGTGATGCCACCTGGGAGGGAGCGGAAAGCGTGCGCCGCGCAATCTTTGCCGATCTCGAAAGCGAGGGAATTTGCCGCCCGGACGAAATCG